>JAAZNT010000097.1 GCA_012798145.1 Thermoanaerobaculaceae bacterium
CGCTCTACTTACTTACATCCAATATAAGTTACGGAAGAAAAATATTTCCGCCATAGATGCGATTGAAAAATTACAATATGCATACAAGGTGGAACTGAAATCAGAAAAAGAAAACTTTCAGTGGTCTAAAATCGTCACCTTGTCCAAAGAGCAACAAACAATTCTCTCCTGTCTCAACTGTAGTGGATAAAATTTAAGGAAAAGTTGGGTAATTTGAGTATTTTTCTTTCGGGACAAAAAAGTTGAGAAGAATTAGCGAGATAAGAAGAAGAAAAGAAGAAAATAATGCTGCAAGAACCATTCCATATTTGTCAATAATCAAACCGCCAAGAAGTGGGATTATTATTTGCGGAACAGTGTTTAAAAATCCATTCCACGCTATTATGGAATGGCGGTGTGAAATGTCAGAAAGTGACAGCATAAGGTTGTTCAAACTTGTAAATTCAGAGGAAATGTAAAGCCCCAATGATACCGCAACTCCTATGTGGACAAAATAATTTTGGCGAAAGGAAAGTAGCACTGAAGAGAAGAGAAATAGTGAAATGGCAAAAAGAGAAGCGCTCTTGTGGCTTGTCGCATCGCCCAATTTGCCAAGAATTATTGAAAAGAACGCCTGTGAAAAAAGTGCGATTGCTCCAACCGCAACAGCCGACTGCGATGATTTCAAATTGTTTACTATTATGTCAACTATGTAAAAAGAACTTATTACAAGGTATGCCCCTCTTGCCAAACACCTTCCCGCAATGAATGAGGGAAGCCATTTGTATTGCCTTAAAAGCTCTTTAAGAGTGACAAAGGAGGAGATTTTACCTTCTTCAAATCCCTCTTCCTTTGTTCTTAAAAAGAAGAAAGAACCTACAAACATCGAAAGAAATGCAATAAAAAATATCAAGGCGCTTTTTTGATAATTAAAATCATCGCCGTAAATCCTTCCCGCAAGAAAAACCCCAACGCCCCCCGCTACTGTCTGACAGAAAAAAATTATGCCGAAGGAATTGCCCCTTTTATCTGGGTCTGTGACTTTTGCAATATAATTCATCCATAATGGAAAAACAATTCCGACAAGAAAACAGTATCCTGTCCAGCCGAGGAGAATCACAGTCGCCGTCTTTTTTGTCTCGATGAAAAGAAAAAAAGAAGTAATAAGAAGTGGCAAAGTTGTCAAAAGGTGAAGATAAAGAACAGTCGACCTCAATTTCTTCCTATTCCCGAAAAGTTTTGGCGATAGAAGTTGGGGAAGCCCGAAGCCAACTGATGCGGCGGCTGGTATCAACCCAATCTCAAAATGGCTGGCGTTAAGATGCTTTAGCATAACGGGAAGAATCGCAGACATTGAAATGAAATTCATTCCAATGCCCCAAAAAAACTCCACCAATCCAAGATTGAATGTGTTATTAAAACTTTTTTGCTCTTCCGCCATAAAAAATTAATTTCCAGAAGGAACTATTTCTGAAAAATCTGCTATCTCATAAAAAAGTTTTGTCACTCTTTCAAGAAGAGCAAGACGGTTTTGCTGAATTGCGGTTTTCTGCGGGTCTGTTCCTTCGGGGTCGCACATAACGAGAACATCGTCAAAGAATCTGTCAACATATGGTCTTAAAGTAGAGAGAGTCGTCAGAGCGTCAACATAATTTTTTTGCGTTATCTCTGCCTCCACCACATCTTTTATTTGAATGTATGCTTTATGAAGAGCCCTTTCAGCAGAACCTTCCTTGGATTCTTCAGGAAGAAACTTTATCGGGTCAAGGCGAAAATGGGGCATATTCTTCAGAATGTTTTTTGCCCTTTTAAAAGCAATTGAAATGGCGTCAAAATCCTCAGCATACTGGGATCTGACAACATTGAGGGCTCTTAGTTTTTCCCTTAATTCAAAAAGATTGGAAAAAGGAGTGGCAAGGACGGCATTGATTTCGTCATATTTATATTTGGGGCTTCCATCTTCGTTTGTTTCAGATTCAAGTTGAGATCTAAACCTCTCTTTTAGAAATTCAATTAATGGAAGGTGCTCTCTGCCAAACCAATTTGTTATAGTTTCCTGAAGATTAACTTTTGGTTTTTCTCCATCTTTGTAATAATCGGGGTTTGAAAGCATATCAACCACCATTTTACCCGCTCTTCTTAATCCAAACGGATCTTTTGAACCAGAAGGGATCTCGCCTATTCTGAAAAACTCAATCAGCGTGTCCGCCCTGTCCGCAATGGAAACTATAATTGAATATGGGTTTGTCGGCTTGTCAGAATGAATTGGCGGATTGTAATGCTCATATATCGCTTTTGCTACATTATAGTCCTCGCCCTGCGCTTCAGCGTATAGCCCGCCCGCGATTCCCTGAAGAGAAGTGAATTCTTTTTCCTGAACAAGAAGCGAAGCAAGGTCGCATTTTGCAAGAAGAGCGGCTCTTGCCGCCAAATTTGAGTCAACTCCGAACAGCGGAGCAAGTTCCCTTGCGTATCTCTCCATCCTTCTTGATTTTTCATAGTAACTTCCAATTTTAGGATGGAAAACTATTTCCTTTAAATCGTCAAGTCTCTTCTCAAGTTTAAGCGATTTGTCGTGCTCAAAAAAGAACTTGGCGTCAAAAAGCCGAGCAAGCGTAACGCTTTTTAATCCTTCCAAGACCGTTTCCTGAAGCTCTTTCGCCCCATCGCAAACAGCAAGGAAAAATGGAAGAGAAGTTATATTCCCGTTCCCATCTTTTTGGAAAACTCCGAAGAATTTTTGATGCTCTCTTAAACAGGTTGAAAGAACAGGAGCAGGAAGAGAGATAAATTCAGAAGGAATTTCCCCCATTACAACTGTTGGATATTCGCTCAAAAATAGAACTGTCTCAAGAAGCTTTTCAGTTTCTTCGCTCTCATCGTTCCAAAAACCAGAAACCTTTTCGGAAAAAGATTGCAGTTCATCTGTTATTTTCTTTTTTCTTTCATCAATATCTGCTATAATATACTCTTTTCTTAATTTTTCCAAATATTCATTCGGTTCGCTTATTTCAATCTCTTTTCTTCCCCAAATTCTGTGCCCTCTTGTGGTTTTTTGAGACCGAACACCTTTTATAGTCATTGCAACCGCTTCATTTCCAATCAGCGCCAAAACCCACCTTACAGGCCTTATAAAGACAAAGTCGCCTTCACCCCACCTCATAGATTTAGGCAAATAAAGAGAATCAATTATTTTGGGCAATTCTTCTGAAAGAATTTCAGAACTTTTCCTGCCTTTTACTTCTTTGACAACGCCAACTGCTTTGCCTTTAGGACCGTCAAGAATTTTCAGTTCTTCGGCAGAGGCGCCGATTTTCTTTGCGAAAGAAAGAGCCGCCGAGGAAAAACTTCCATCTTCATTGATTGCAATTTTTTCTGGAGGGCCAAAAATAGTCTCTTTTGAATCTTTTTGGAAAGTATCTATCTCTTCAATCAAAAGGACAAGCCGTCTTGATGTTCCAAATGTTTTGACTTTTTTGAAATTTATTTTTTTCTCTTTAAGTTTGGATTCGCTCTTTTCCTCCAACTCTCTTAATAGTGGCATAACCATTAAAGGAGGAATTTCTTCTGTGCCTATTTCAAGGATGAAATCAGCCATTTTCACTCTCCAAATAACCTTTTGCTTTTAAATACTCTTTTGCGCATTGAATCGCAAGCCTTCTTACTCTTTTAATAAAATCCTGCCTTGCCGCAACTGAAACTGCGCCTTTTGCGTCCAAAATGTTAAAGATATGGCTCGCTTTGAGACAGAAATCGTAAGCGGGAAGATAAAGATTCGCTTTTAAAAGTCGCGCGCATTCAGTTTCGCACTCTTTAAACCACTTTCCAAGCATATCTGCATTCGCCTCGGAAAAGTTGTAAATTGAAAATTGTCTCTCCGCCTCCTGCCGCAAATCTTTGTATGAAAAGTTTTCGTTCCACTTCAAATCGTAAATATTTCCAATCCTATTCAAAAACATACAAAGACGCTCTATCCCGTAAGTGATTTCAACTGTTATCGGCTTTAATTCAAAACCACCCGACTGCTGAAAATAAGTGAATTGAGTGATTTCAGTTCCATCAAGCATAACCTGCCAACCGACTCCCCAAGCGCCGAGAGTTGGAGCTTCCCAGTTGTCTTCTTCAAATTTTATATCATGCTTTTTTAAATCTATTCCAAAAAATTCAAGACTTTTTAGATACTTCTCCTGAATATCTTCCGGGCTTGGTTTTACGATTACCTGAAACTGAAGGTGCTTTTCCACTCTTTGAGGATTCTCTCCATATCTTCCGTCTCTGGGTCTTCTGCACGGCTCAACATAAGCGCTTGCATATTTTTCAGGTCCCAATACTCTGAAAAATGTTTCGGGGTTCATCGTCCCCGCACCTTTTTCCAAATCGTAGGGCTCTGCGATTAAACAACCTTCACCGCTCCAATAAGTTTTCATAAGTTCAATAAGTTTTTGAATTGTAATCATCTCTATTTCCTTCTATATTGACTTTAAGGAACTTCCCAAAAAGTCTTGAATCTTTAAATATAGCACATTTTGAAGGTCTTTAGGAAAAGTTTTTTCATTTTTTTCTAAAAGTTGAGACGGGTGAATTTTAAGCATTTCCTTTATAACTGCAATGGATTCCGACTTTAGAAAAAATCCTTCCCTCTTGTAACAGTTTGAACACAAAAAGCCACCTAAATCTGAATTGAAAGCGACAAGGTTTTCTTTTGTTCCGCAGCCGCCGCAAAAATTGGGCGAAGGAAAGACGCCGTTTAGTTTTAAAAACCAGAGAAAAAAATAATTCAAAACCCAGTCTGGCGGGGATTTAATCTTCAAACTTTCAAAAACGGCTGATGTGAGGCGAAAAATTTCATCTTCTTTTTGTTCTTCTTTTATTCCTTTTGAAAGCGTTTCAGAAATTGCAAAAAGCGCCTTTGAAA
>JAAZNT010000098.1 GCA_012798145.1 Thermoanaerobaculaceae bacterium
ACATTTTTGATAGTTGTTATCTCTTGGATGTCGTCGGGAAAACTTAAGGTAGAAAAGAACGAGGAGCCGGTGAAAACAACGGAAATTAATGCAGACTCAAAAACATTTGTTCCCGAATCCAAAACGGTTGAGTCTGAACCGCCAATTAAAAAAGAAGAGTCAGCTCTTATTGTTTCAGAAGAGCAAGTGAAAAAAGAATCTCCTGCCCAAGAGCAAGAAAAAAGCAAGGAAAAAGAGACTTCTCCACCCCCTGCAATTGAGCCCCAACCTATTGTTGAAACCAAAGTGGAGGAACCAAAAGAAACTGCAAAAAAAACAGAAAATGAAAAAAATGTTGAATCAAAAAAAGAAAATTTCGCTCTCCAAGTGGGAGCTTTCTCCTCTCCCGAAAACGCAAAATCATTCGCAAAGAAACTATCTGCAAAAGGTTACAAGACTTCGATAAAGGAGAAAGGAAATCTTACTGCGGTGTTGATAGTTGATATTCCTTCGCGTCAGGAAGCCGCAGATTTGAAAGAAAAACTATCTAAGGAAAACATCCAGTCTTCAATAATTTCAAACCCTTAAAAGAGGCGGATATGAAAAAAACAAAAAAAGCAGGCTTTGAAGAAAAACTCAAAGAACTTGAAGAAATAGCAGAGAAACTCAATGAACCCGACTGCCCGCTTGAGAAAAGTCTTGAACTTTTTGAAAAAGGCGTCAATCTTTCAAGGCAACTTCATCAGGAGCTTAATCAGGCAAAATTAAGGGTTAAAAAACTGATCGGTGAAAACGATACCGAAGAGTTAAAAGAAGATTTATTTGAAAACGCTCCCATAAACAAGAGCGATGATTAATTAAAAAGGTTGACAAATTGCACCCAGAAACTTCACTGCCAAAAGTTTTCAAAGAATTTCTTCCAATAATTGAAAATGCCCTGCAGAAGATATTCTCAGAAAAAAATAAAAACATCCTTGAAAAAAGTATGGCATACAGTGCCCTCGCAAAAGGAAAAAGAATAAGGCCTGTTCTTGCTCTGTGCGCCTATAAACTTTTTGGAAAAGAAGATTATGAAACAATTGCCACAAGTTCATGCGCTTTGGAGCTTATTCACGCTTATAGTCTTGTTCACGATGATTTGCCCGCTATGGACAACGACGATTTGCGAAGAGGCGTTCCAACAAATCACAAAGTTTTCGGCGACGCAATAGCGATTCTTGCTGGAGACGCTCTTCAAACATTGGGAATAGAAATGCTCGCCCTGTATCCCGAAGGGAGCGCTTTCAGGTCAAGAAGGTTGAAAGCACTGAAAGTTGTCTTATCGGCAATTGGAAGAGAAGGAATGGCGCTGGGACAAGCAATGGACATAGAAGAAAAAGAGGAAGATTTTGATGAAGAATCTTTGCTTAGAATGCATTTCCTTAAAACTGGAAGGTTGATAGAAGCATCGCTTCTCTGCGGGGGGATATGGGCAGGAGCGAAAAGAAGAGAAATCAAACTCCTTTCTGATTTTGGAAAATCTCTCGGAATTCTATTTCAACTTTCAGACGATATTCTTGATGAAGTTTCAACAGCGGAAAAACTTGGGAAAACCCCCGGCAAAGACAAAAGAGACAAAAAAACAACTCTTGTTTCCCTATGGGGGATGGAAAAATCGATTCAAATGGTTGAACATTATCTTTCCGAGTGTCTGATAGCACTTTCACCTTTCGGAGACAAAGCTCAAGATTTAAGGGAAATTGCCCGTTTTGTGGCAAAACGCGATTTTTAAATTGAAAAAAGAAAAACCTCCTTCAAAAGAGAGAATTGATCTTCTGCTTGTCCAAAGAAAAATAGCAGAATCGCGGCAGAAAGCCCAAGCGTTGATTCTTGCTGGAAAAGTTATCGTCAACGGAAAAGAGGCAAAAAAGGCGGGGGATTTGGCTTTTGTTGATTCAGAAATAAATCTTAAAGAAAATCCATTCCCTTTTGTCAGCAGGGGAGGGATTAAACTTCAAAAAGCGCTCGAAGAATTTCAAATTGATGTAAAAGGTTTGAAATGCCTTGATATCGGAGCCTCAACGGGAGGGTTCACCGATTGTCTTCTGCAAAGGGGAGCAAAGAGCGTTATCGCCCTTGATGTGGGCAGAAACCAGATTCACGAAAAACTTAAGAACGACAATAGAGTTCACATAATAGAAAACTACAACGCAAGGTTTTTAAAAAAAGAGGACCTTCCCTTTGAAATTGATTTGGTAGTCATTGATGTTTCGTTCATATCCTTAAGACTTATTCTAAAAGCGGTCAAAGACGCTCTTCCCGATTCAAAAGTTATAGCCCTTGTCAAACCCCAATTTGAAGCGGGAAGAGAAAAAATAGGAAAGGGCGGGGTGGTCAAGGATGAAAATGTCAAAATGAATGTCCTTGAATCGGTAAAGAATTTTGCAAGTTCCATCGGCTACAAAGTCTTCGGCGAAACAAAAAGTCCTATAAAAGGTCCGAAAGGAAATGAAGAATTTCTGATTTATTTAGTATAATAAACGGGAAGGAGGATTATGAGAAGCAAACCTTTTAAGGTAGGAATAGTTGTCAAGCCAAATCAGGAAAATGCAAAAGAATCTCTTGCCCTTCTTGTTGATTTTTTAAATTCTGAAAAAATATCTTTTGTTGTTGACCCTGTAGGAGCGAAACTGCTTTCTAAAAAGACAAAAGGTTTGAACAGAGACAAACTTCCGAAGGAAAGCAATTTAATAATTGTGTTAGGAGGCGATGGAACTCTGCTTTCTATTGCAAGACGCATTCCGCCTCTTAAAACCCCGATTATGGGAATAAATTTAGGAAGAGTAGGCTTTTTAACTGAAATTCCTGTCAACGATATGATAGAGACGCTAAAAATTTATCTTTCAGGAGAAAAACTAATTCAAGAAAGAATGATGCTGAAGGCGACTCTTTTCAGAAAAGGAAAGGAAATCGCTTCCTATAACTGCCTCAACGACGCGGTAATAGCAAAATCAGCCCTTGCAAGAATTGTCCAACTGAAAGTTTCTGCTTTAAGCGGACTTTTTGCAGACGTTTTCGCTGACGGAATAATTGTGTCAACGCCAACAGGCTCAACCGCTTACAACCTCGCCGCAGGAGGACCTATAATTATGCCTCAAATGGAGGCTTTTGTTCTAACTCCTTTATGCCCGCAAACGCTTTCTCTTCGCCCGACGGTAGTTTCAGGCGATGAAAAAATAGAAATCACAATTATGAGCGATTCGGAAGAGATTTTTCTCACTGCAGACGGGCAAAGGGGAATTCCTCTTATACCAGAGGACAAAGTTGTTATCAGGAAATCCCAGTATTCAATTAGAATTGTTCAAAATCCAAAGAGAAACTACTTCTCCCTTTTAAGAGAAAAACTCGGCTGGGCAAAAAAATAATTTTCTATTTCTTGCTTAATTCAATTAGAATCTGTTTTGCACACGCTTTCAGAGTATCAAAGACGCCTATCCCTTTGGGGGCAATCGCTTCAAAATATGGCTCGTTTTTGTATCTTAAGGATTTTAGCATCTCCTCAACTGGAACCGCTGTCGGCAGGTCTCTTTTATTTAACTGCAAAACATAAGGAATTACCTTTAAATCAAACCCGTGTTCAAGAAGATTTTGCTCAAGATTTTCAAGAGATTCAATATTTGCGTCCATTCTCGGCTCTTGAGAATCTGCAACAAAAATTACTCCGTCAACACCTTTCAAAATAAGTTTCCTTGAAGCGTCGTAAAAAACCTGACCCGGAACGGTGTAAAGATGAAATCGGGTCTTAAATCCTCTTACCGTTCCCACATCAAGAGGAAGGAAGTCAAAAAAGAGCGTTCTGTCGGTTTCTGTGGCAAGAGAGATCAGTTTTCCCTTCGCTGCGGGATTTGTCTTCTCGTAAATATACTGAAGATTGGTTGTCTTTCCACAAAGCCCGGGACCGTAATAAACTATTTTACAGTTAATTTCTCTCGTTGAATAATTTATAAAAGACATCTGCAGTTAATCCTTAAAGAGTGCGTCAATATCTTCATCTGTAATTTCAGCAAAAGGAGATTCAAAGGCGCTTGCTCCGCCTCCCTTTGCCTGCTCTTTCTCGCTTTTCTCAACAATCTGGTCAAAAATCTTTGTCAGGTCTTCTGAGCATCTCTTGACTCTTAATCTAACGAGCCCTAAAGAAGACCTCTCATCAAAAATGACAACAAGAATGACTCTTCCGCCAACTATTGATATATGTATATTATCTTTTTCTCCTTCGTGAAAGAGAACAGAAAATTCTTTTTCTCCTATTAACTTTGCAAGCCCGTCTGTCGCCGCCACATTTCCAGCAGTAAGCGAAGCAAGAGATGTTGTGTCAAGACTTTCAATATCACCTGTCGCCGCTATCTGCTGTCCATTTTTGTCAACGAGAAAAACCACATTGGCGTTGGCGTCCACGCGCAGTTTCGAAATCACATCCTTAATTTTTTGGAACTCCTCTTCGTACATTATGAGGTCAGTTGCACCCATAGTGGTTCCCTCCGGTCAAAGCATTATTTTTACCACAAAGGGCTCAATTTTGCAAGATGCCTTGTTCATTTTATCTCTCTCCTCAGGGCAAGAGCCCTTGAAAGCGTTTCCGAGTCAACATAGGAAAGCTCGCTGCCTATCGGAATTCCCATCCCGATTCTTGAAATTTTAACCGATCCGCCTTCTATCATAGAAATAATGTAAGAGGCAGTCGCTTCCCCCTCCGCAGTATAAGGAGTTGCTATAATTATCTCCCCTATTCCGTCTTCTTCAATCCTTCTTTTCAAATCATCTATTTTAAGGCTCTCCGGGGTCGCTCCCCTGACTGGAGAAATCAAACCGTGAAGAACAAAGTAATTTCCCCGAAACCCTGAAGAAGAATCAATCAAATGCATATCCTGTGTTGACTCAACAACACAGAGAATACTTTTATCTCTTTTGGGGTTTGAACAAACAGGGCATTCTTCAGTTTTCTCTTTGTATCCTCTGCACTTTGAGCACATTTCAATATTGTTTTTTAATGTAGAAAGAGCCCCTTCAAGGGATTCAACAGCAGAAGACCCTTCTTTTAGAAGAAAATAGACTATTCTTAAAGCGGATTTTTTGCCTATTCCGGGAAGTTTGGAGATTTCTTTGATAGCGTTTTCTATCGGTTCAGGAAAATTGTTTGGCATACCTCTTCCAATTAAAATCCCGGCAGCCCAAGCCCTCTTGTCAAACCTCCCACTTTTGACTCTATGGCTTCGTCAACCCTCATAGAAGCCTCATTAACTGCGGCGACAACAAGGTCTTCAAGCATTTCTTTATCATCCTGAGAAATTATTGAAGGGTCAATTTTTAAAGACAGAACTTTCTTTTCTCCGCTCATTTTCACGGTAACCATTCCTCCGCCACTTGACGCTTCTACTTCAAGCGTTTTGATCTCTTCCTGAATCTTTTCCTGCATCTTTTGCGCTTCTTTCAGCAACTTATTCAAGTTCGCCATCGTCTCCTCCGCTTTCAGAAGTATAATTTTTCCGCACTATTTTCATAACCTCTCCGTCAAATGCTGAAATAAAATTTGATGTTGCGGGTTTTGTTTTATATTCATCTTTTTCCTGAATTTCTTCCTTTTCCTGCTCTTTTCCATCAAAGCCGTTTTCACCTTTTTCTAATAGAATGCTTCCAGCGATCCCCACTTTTGAAGCGATTTCCTGCAGTTTTTTGAAGTTTTGCAACTCCTTGAGATACTTCATAACTGTTGCGCTTGATGACTGCATAAAAATATGGAGATTTCCATCGGGGTCAATTGACAACTGCGATTTTTCAAAAGCGTTGCCCACAAGGGGAAGTTCCTCTGAAACCGCCTCTTTGAACCTCTCAATTTTTGGGTTTTTCGAATCGTACGACATAGCCTCTTCATCATCAATTCTCTTAAAGGGGATCAAAGCGCTGAAACTCAACTCTTCGGAGACGGCTTTTTCCGTTTCTCCATCAACAATCTGTTTTTGCTCTCCGCTTTCCTCTCTCTTTTCTTCCTTATCTTCCTCTCCCTTAAAGAGAATTTCAGAGTTAAAAGGTGATTCGCTTTCCTCAACAAGTTTAACGATTTTATCAATAGGAACAATTGAAGGAAGAGAAGCGATTTTAGTAAGTTCAAGTTCAAGGACAACCCTTTGATCCAGAGACTGCTTCAACCTCTGCGCAGAGGAAACCATCAAATCCATCGCCCTCAACAAATCCTCCATTGAAACTTTTGTAACGATCTGACTCAACTCTTCAGAGGCTTCTCCAATCGCTTTTCCCCTCAAAATCTCCCTCATTAAAGCCATCAAGTCGGCAAGAAACCTTTCGGGGTCGTCCCCTCTTTCAAAAAGTTGGTTCAAAAGGTTATAGAGAGTTTTCATATCATTGAAAAGAATTGCTCTGGCGCTCTTCAGCAGAAAATCTCTGTTGACAACCCCGAGCACAGCAGAAGCCATATTTTCTGTTATTTTGTCAAGCCCCGCATAAGAAACAAGGCGGTCAAGAATAGTGAGAGAATCCCTCATCGACCCTTCGCCATACCTTGCCACCAATCTTAACGCCTCGTCATCTATTGCTATTGACTCTTTCTCTGAAATTCCCTTCAAGTAGGAATAGATCATCTCTTCAGTGATTCTCTTCAACCTGAAATGATAAGACCTTGAATCAATCGTCTCGGGAATTTTATGCGGCTCTGTTGTAGCGAAAAGAAAAACCGCCTGCGGAGGCGGCTCTTCAAGCGTTTTCAAAAGAGCGTTGAAAGCCGCTTTTGAAAGCATATGAACTTCGTCTATAAGAAAAATCCTGAATCTGTCTCTTGCGGGGGTGTATTTGGCAATGTCTGCAAGAAGGCGCGCCTCATCGGCTGAAGTGTGCGTCGCCCCGTCAATCTCCATCATAGCAAGAGAGTAGCTTCCTGTTATCTCCCTGCAGGAAGAGCATTTATTGCAAGGCTTCGGCGTTATTCCGCTTTCACAGTTGAGCCCTTTGGCAAAAATCCTCGCTACGGTGGTTTTCCCTATTCCCCTTATTCCTGAAAAAATGTATGCGGGATGGATCTTTTTTGAGGCAAGAGTATTCTTTAAAGCCCTGACGAGGGCTTCCT
>JAAZNT010000099.1 GCA_012798145.1 Thermoanaerobaculaceae bacterium
CGGGAAAGCTACCCGGACCAAAAGCAAAAAAAGTTATTGAAAAAGATTCAATTTTTACTTCCCCTTCTTACACAAGGGGCTACCCACTCGTCGCTGAAGAGGCGAAAGGAGCGATAGTCAGAGACCCGGACGACAACTATTTTCTTGACTTTGCCGCAGGAATTGCAGTCTGCTCAACAGGGCACTGCCACCCAGAAGTGGTTAAGGCGATAAAAAGTCAGGCGGAAAAACTTCTCCACATAAGCGGAACTGATTTTTATTATCCTGTTCAAGCTGATGTTGCTGAAAAAGTCGCCAAAATGGTTGGAAAAACAAAAAAGAAAAGAGTTTTTTTTGGGAATTCCGGCGCGGAAGCGATTGAATGCGCAATAAAGCTTGCAAAATACTACACGGGCAAAAAAAGATTTATAGCATTCTTTGGTTCTTTCCACGGCAGGACAACGGGAGCGTTATCTTTAACTGCCTCAAAAACCATTCAAAAAGAGAGGTTCTTTCCTTTAATGGAAGGTGTTACTCATGTTCCCTACGCAAACTGCTATAGATGTCCTTTTGGGCAGAAATACGGCTCCTGCAAGATGGAATGCCTCTCATTCATTGAAAATGTAATTTTTAAAACAGTCGTTCCGCCTTCCGAAGTTGCAGCAATTTTCTTTGAGCCAATTCAGGGAGAAGGAGGATATGTTGTTCCCCCCAAAGAATTTGTTGAAGGACTCCGTGAAATTTGCGACAAACATCACATTCTGCTTGTTGCTGACGAAGTTCAAGCGGGGTGCGGCAGAACCGGCAAATTTTTGGCGATAGAACACTTCGGCGTTGATGCGGATATTGTATGCCTTGCAAAAGGAATCGCTTCAGGACTGCCATTGTCTGCCGTTGTCGCCGATGAGAGCATAATGAGCTGGCCTCCGGGGTCACACGCAAGCACATTTGGAGGCAACCCTGTCGCCCTGAAGGCTTGTGAAGCGACTTTAGACCTTCTTGAAAAAGAACTTATGAAAAACGCAAAAGAGCAGGGGGAATTCATCCTTGCAGAACTCAAAGAGATGATGAACCGTCAACAAACAATAGGCGATGTAAGAGGAATTGGCTTGATGATCGGGGTGGAAATGGTTAAAGACAGAACCTCCAAAGAGCGATTTGCTGAATTGCGGGACAGAATAGAGGTTGAGTGCTTTGAACGGGGGCTTCTTGTTTTAGGATGCGGCGCAAATACGATAAGATTGTGCCCTCCCCTTGTCATTGATAGAGACCAAGCCAAATTTGCAGTAAAAACTCTGGAAGAATCAATTGCGGCAGCCATCGATTATTTAAGAGGAGAGAAGAGAAACACTTTTATTGCTTAATTGAGGTGAAAAATGAAAGTTTATGTTTGGGGGGCAAGGGGAAGCGTTCCTTGTTTTTCAAAGAAGAAGAGCCATTTTGGAACAAATACTCCATGCGTTGAAGTAAAATTTAGCAAAACAGAAAGAATTATACTTGACGCAGGAACGGGGCTTGTTTCAATGGGCAACAGCATCTTTGAAAAAACAAATCCACGAGAGGAATCTCTTAACATTCTTTTATCTCATTTCCATTGGGACCATATTCAAGGGTTGCCATTCTTCAAGCCGGTTTTTCAGAAGGAAGCCTCAATAAACATTTACGGCAAAGAAGAAATTGAGAAAGTTTTCTCTTCACAAATGATAACTCCCTTTTATCCCGTCCCCTTCGGAAATCTCCCCGCAAAAATAAACGCTGTCCATCTTGATTCTCCCTTAAACCTTCTTAATTCGAAGATTACTCCTTTTCAACTGAACCACCCTCAAGGATGTATCGGTTATAGAATTGAGAGAGATAATAAAGTCCTCGTTTATGCCACAGACACAGAGCCAGACGGCGGCAAACTTGACGAAATCCTTCTTGAGCATTCAAAGGGCGCAGATCTTTTAATAATGGATTCCAATAACACAATAGAAGAAGCAAAATCAAGAAAAGGCTGGGGACACTCAACTTGGGTTGACTGCGTAAATATCGCAAAAAAAGCAAATGTCAAAAAACTTCTGCTCTTTCATCACGACCCGTTCCACGACGACAACCTTGTTTTTGAAAAGGAAGCGGAAGCCCAGCGTCAATTTCGCAACTCATTTTGCGCTTTTGAAGATATGCAAATTGAAATTTAAAAAATTATGAAACATTCTTGCGCAGTTTCTCTCGGCTCAAACGATGGAAATTCAATCCAGATTCTCAAGAGTGTTTTGAAAAAATTCAGAAAAGACAATATTTTTCAAATAAACAAAATCTCCTCTCTCTATCTGACAGAACCGGTTGAAACTTTCCCTCAGCCATATTTTTACAATCTTGTTGTAACGGGAGAAACCTCTTGTGCGCCTCAATTTCTTCTCAAATATTTCCTTTCTCTTGAAAAAGAGTTCGGAAGAAAAAGAATACGCCCAAAAGACGCAAGAACTATCGACATTGACCTTTTATATTTTGAAAAGATCATTTTGAAAAGCGATTTTCTGACGCTTCCCCATCCCTCTCTCTTGACAAGAAGGTGCGTTCTCATCCCATTGAAAGAAGTCGCTCCAAAATGGCGCCACCCTGAAACAAAGATGAGCGTCTCGCAAATACTTTTTAAAATTGGCAAAAATGGAGAAGTCAACAAAATTTCAGGCTTTACTTTCTCCTGAAGTTTATTATTAAAGGCGAACCTTCAACTTTAAATATCTCGTAAAACCTATTTTTGATGTATCGGATGTAATTTTCAGGAGGGTCTTCCTCGCAGTTTGTAAAGAGAATAAAACGGGGCGGAGAAGTTGAAACCTGCGTTCCATATTTTATTTTAAATTCTTTTCCTGAAACCGCAGGCGGAGCAACCCCCCTGATCACTTCATTAAGAGCCCTGTTCAATTCTGAAGTTGTAACTTTCATCCTAAAACTTTTGTAAACAGAATTTATTTTCGGAAAAATAGAGCGAAATCCTTTTCCCGTCAAAGCGGAGACTTTTATTTGGGGAATGTAAGGAACAAAGTCAAATTTTTCTTCAAATAGTAATTCTGTCTCTTTTGCCTCTTTTTCTGATATTATTTTGTCCCATTTATTAAGAAGGATTATTCCCCCTTTTCTTGATTCTCCTATAAGCCCCGCTATGTATGCATCTTGGTGCGAAGGCGGAAGAGATGCGTCAACGACATGAAGAGCGACATCACAACTTTCAAGTGCCTTTCTCGCCAATATTACAGAAAGGATTTCTGCGCCCTTTTCCGTTTTGCTTCTTTTTCTGATTCCAGCAGTGTCAATAAAAGTGAAAATTTTGTCATGCAAAACGATAGTTTCATCAACCGGGTCTCTCGTTGTGCCTGCAATCTCAGAAACAAGCGACCTTTTTTTCCCTAAAATTCTGTTTAGAACCGAACTTTTTCCAACATTCGGCTTCCCAACAATCGCAATTTTAATCGCTTCCCTCTCCTCCTCTTTTGTTTCATCTTCAATGATGTTTTTGGCGATCTCTTCCAAAAGTTCGTCAATCCCGTTTCCGTGTTCAGCAGATATTGAAAAAAGTGGCTCTATCCCGAGAGC
>JAAZNT010000100.1 GCA_012798145.1 Thermoanaerobaculaceae bacterium
ATTTAAAATCTTTTTCAATAAAACAGGGAGGTTCAACCATAACGCAACAGACAGCAAAACTAATCCTCAAAAGAAAAGGAAGAAACCTGATTCTGAAATTGTATGAATTTTTTTATGCTTTGAAACTTGAAAATCAATTCACAAAAAAAGAGATTCTTTCAATTTATCTCAATCTTGCCCCTTACGGAAAGAACATTGTTGGGATCAAAAAGGCAGCAGAGGTCTATTTCAACTCTCCGATTGAAAACCTTACGCCCGCTCAAATAGCCTATCTTTCGGCAATTCCCAAAGCGCCAGCATTTTACAATCCTTCAAAAAATTACAGCACAACAAAAAGCAGGCAGGAAAGAATTTTGAAACGAATGAATTCTCTTGGTTTTCTATCCGATGAAGAACTTCAAACTGCCCTGAATGAAAAAATATCAATAATCGGCAACCCTTATCCTTTTCTCGCTTCTCACTTTGTTGAAAGGGTTAAGGAGGAAGAGGAAGGAAAAAGCGAAAAGACAATATTAACTACTATTGATTCCGCCCTTATGAAAAAAATTTCCTTTATCATTGAATCAAAAAAAGAACTTCTTAATAAGATTGGCGCCGCTAATTGCGCGGTAGTTGTTTTGGATAATAAAAGCGGGGAATTCATTGCTTGGGAAGGTTCGGGAAATTATTTTTCGGAAGAAAAAGGAAGCCAGATAGACGGAGTTAATACCCCAAGACAGCCCGGTTCTGCGCTTAAACCATTTTTATACGCTCTTGCTTTTGAAAGTAAAAAGTTTATTCCCTCTTCCGCTCTTCCCGATATCCCTTCGTCATTTAAAACTTCTAAAGAAGGCTCATATTACATTCCAAGAAACTATGACAACAAGTTCAGAGGACCTCTTTCTATGAGGAAAGCGCTTGCGGGCTCAATAAATGTTCCTGCGGTTTTCCTGATTGATGAAGTAGGCGTAGCAAATTTCATAAGACTTTTAAGAAGCGGAGGGATCACGACGATAGACAAAACGGACGATTATTACGGAGCGGGTCTTGCTCTTGGCAACGCCGAAGTTAAACTTTGCGAACTTGCAAACCTCTATGCCACTCTTGCAAGGGGAGGAGTCTACATTAAACCGACAAAAATACTTTCAGAGCATTTTTACGAAGAGAAAAGGATATTAAGTCTTGAATCGTCCTTTCTTGTGACGGACATTCTTTCTGACAACAAAGCAAGGGAATTTTCTTTTGGCAGAAGAAGTTCTCTTGAATTCCCATTTAAAGTGGCGGCAAAAACGGGAACATCTGAAGGTTACCACGACAATTTTGCGTTTGGTTACAACAAAGATATAACAGTTGGAGTATGGGTTGGAAACTTTGACAGAAAGCCACTTAAATATTCAAGCGGGGTCTCTGGAGCAGGTCCAATATTTCATCAAGTATTTCTTGAAGCGGTGAGACATCTAAGGGGAGGAGAGCCTCAACCATTTGAAGAGATAATTGAGACACCAAAAAGTTTGAAAAAAATTGATCTATGCGCATTATCAGGAATGGAAGCGAACCCGAATTGCCCTTCAAGAGTGAAAGATTATGTGTTTAAAGAGGAAAAAATTGAAAAATGCAACTGGCACAGAAAAGTCGGGAAAAAATTAATCACAATTTACCCGGAAATTTACCAAAGTTGGGCAAAAGATATGGGACTAATTCAGGAAACGCAAGATTATGCAGTTGATTTTTCAGAATATGAAAACAAAAAACTAACAATAATTTCTCCGATGCCAGAAGCAATTTTTCTCTATGATCCCACAATTCCCCGAAAATATCAGGGAATATATCTTGAAGCGACTGGAGCCACAGGAAAAATAAAATGGATCGTGGATGGGAAAGAATTTAAAACAGCCAAAAAGGGTTCAAAAGTTTTCTATGAGTTTTCAAAAGGAGAGCATTTGATAGAAGCAGTTGACGAAAATAACAACAGGGCTTTTTCAAATATAACTATCAGGTGAAGGAGGAGAACTTGAAAGAGGAAAAAATGGAAAAAATCAAAATTGGAGTTTCATCTTGTCTTCTTGGAAATGAAGTAAGGTTTGATGGCGGTCATAAGCGGGACTATTTTTTGACAGACACCCTATCAAAATTTGTTGAGTTTGTTCCTATCTGTGCAGAGGTTGAATTGGGACTGCCAATTCCCAGAGAGACCTTGAGACTTCAAAAAATTAATGACGAAGTAAGATTGATATTCAATAAATCAAAGGAAGATATAACTCAAAAGATGGAGCGATTCTCAGAAAAAAGAGTTAAGGCGGTTGAAGAAGAAAATTTGTCAGGATTTATTCTCAAAAAAGATTCTCCCTCCTGCGGGATGGAAAGGGTTAAAGTTTACTCAGAAAAAGGCATCCCCGAAAAAAACGGAAGAGGAATTTTTGCAAAAATTTTAATAGAAAAATATCCCCTTCTTCCGGTTGAGGAAGAGGGAAGGTTAAACGACCCTGTATTGAGAGAAAACTTTTTTGAAAGAGTTTTTGCTTACGAAAGAATCAAGAACTTTTTTTCAACAAAATGGCATTATAGAGATTTGATAGAGTTTCACTCAAGAGAGAAGCTTTTTCTGATGGCTCACGACAATAGTGGATACAGGGAACTTGGCAAAATTGTGGCGGAAAGTTCAAAAGTTGACAAAGATGTTTTGAAAAAGAGATATTTTGAAATCTTTATGAATTCTGCAAAAAAACACTCAACTGTCAAAAAGAATTTCAATGTCCTGCAACACATTTATGGATATTTGAAAGAAAAACTTTCCCCAATTGAAAAAGATGAACTTTTTTCTGTTTTTGAAGATTATAAAAACTCGATCATACCTCTTATTGTTCCCATAACTCTTTTAAGACACCATCTTCTTATTTATGATGTCAAATATATTCTAAAACAGACATACCTTTCCCCATCGCCGAAAGAATTAATGCTGAGAAACCATTCGTAATGTTATAAAGGGGTAATCTATTTAAACGATGTAAAACAAAATTTTTTGCCTCATTAACAAACAATGCCAAAATTTATTTGAAAAAAACTCTCACTAAAAAATGCAGTCACTGCGAGGCATTCTTCGAAGCAAACTCAAGCGAAGCAGTCTTTCGCTTCCTTTTAATCCCTCTCGCCTTTCAGGAAATGGTTGGGGTGAGGTTTCCGCTAAAAAATGCAGTCACTGCGAGATTATCCTCGAAGCAATCCCACGGTTGCCGAAGCCGCGAGCGGAGCGTGGCGGAGTCTTCCTTTTAATCCCCCTCTCATCACAGGAGAGGGCGGGGTGAGGTTTCAAATTGTGGAAACCCCCTCTGTGTCTCCCCCTGAAATGGGGAGAAAAATTTCCCCCTCGCCTCTCAGGAGAGGGGCAGGGGTGAGGTTTCCGCTTTTCACCCTCGCCTCACAGGAGAGGGGCAGGGGTGAGGTTTCCTCAAAACAACGCTGTCACTGCGAGCCATTCTTCGAAACAAATCCAAGCGAAGCAGTCTTACCTTTCGGCTTGAATTAATATTTTTTTTAGACTAAAATAAAAATGGTGCGAAATGTTTAAACGCTTTTTATTTTTATTTCTTGTTTTGTTTTTTTCTTTTTCTCTTTTTGGAGGAGGAGCCGATACTCTTCTTCTGCAATCCGCTGAAAAATGCGACTTTGAAGGAGTTAAAGACGCCTTAAGGAAAAAGGCAAATGTCAACGCTAAAACCCAATATCACGACACCGCTTTGGCTCTTGCCTCAAAGTGCGGTTCGGTTGAAATAGTGAAACTTCTTCTTTCAAAAGGGGCGGATGTCAACACTTCAAACAAATGGGGAGACACTCCGCTTCATTTTGCGGCAATAAACGGCAATCTTGAAATCGTTAAAATGCTTGTTGACAAAAAATCTGACATCCACAAAAAAAACTATGTTGATTTTACGGCTATGTTTTATGCCGCAATTAACGGGAATCTTGATTGTCTAAGATATTTCATTGAAGAAAAGGGGATGGATGTTAATTCAAAAGACAAAATCGGAATGACTCCCCTGATAAGAACCTGTTATCAGGAAAAAGAGCATCTTGAAATTGTCAAATATCTTCTTGAAAAAGGCGCAAATGTAAATGAGAGGTGTCAGGGGAAATATAGAGCACTGCACTATGCCGCTATGAGAGGGCACAATGATACAGTAGAATACCTTCTGCAACATAAAGCAAATGTCAACGCAAAAAGCGCTTTTGGAGAAACTGCTCTTGATATGGCGCTAAAAAACAAGAGGATTCTTGCATCAAAAATAATAAGAAAATATGGGGGAAAAGAGGGGAATTCAGAGTTTTAAGTTTTCTGCCCTTTCTCTTTTTATTTTAACCCAGATTTTTCATTAAAAAACCTTTACCAAGCGATTAGAGATTTATAAGGGAAAATGGGAAGATAAGTCACTCGTTTGATGATTTAAAAGAGATTGATGAACTTGCGGCAGGCTGAAAATGGCGAAGCCATTTACAGAAACATAAGAAAAAAGATTCTGCAAAATGAAATTTTGTAAGAAGATTTTTGATTATGTTTCAGGTTGCCTTAGGCAAACTGCCTGC
>JAAZNT010000101.1 GCA_012798145.1 Thermoanaerobaculaceae bacterium
CCGACAAATCTTCAAAAAGCCCGGAATCCCAGATTCTTTTAAATTCTCTTTTAACCGTTTCATCATCGTAAATCTGATTGGGACGCAAAGAAGTTAAAGCCAAAAATGCTTCCTGCGTTATTCTGTCGGCACCTTCAAGAGTGATTTTTGCTATTTTCTTTTCTTCAGCGCCCGTCGCAAATGCAAGAGCAAGAACAATTACAACCAACAAAAACTTAACAAAATAGGTTTTAAAATCTAAAACAAGTTTTTGTCTCATCTTCTCTTTCCAATTCCCAACTTCGGGAATTTCAAAGTAAGAAGTATAACATTATTTATATTTTTTTTCATCTTTGAAGATTCTGTCAGAAATAAACCATTTTTTATGGAACTTTAAGTAAAACAAGGAGTTAAAAAGAATTTTTTGGAAACTTTGTTGTTAACAAGTATAATAAAACATTTGATATAAGGCTTTTGATGAAGAATAATATTGTAAGGTCAAGAATAATCTGCGAGGGACAAGTTCAAGGCGTCGGCTTTCGTCCTACGGTCTTCAAGCTCGCAAGCAACCTTGGACTTGTTGGTTTTATTAGGAATTCTCCTTTGGGTGTTTTAATAGAAGTAGAAGGTACCAAAGAGAAAATCGCAAAGTTCATTTCATCTCTTCCAAAATCTCTTCCACCTACAGCAAAAATCACATCTCTCAAAGAAAAGAAAATCAAAATAAAGGGAGAAAAACATTTTTTTATACTTGAATCCGAAGAAGGCAGAAGAACAAAAGCCCTTTCTTCACCCGATACCAAAATTTGCGAAGAATGCATTAGGGAAATGAGAGATGAGAGAAACAGAAGACACAACTATTTTTTCACTAACTGCACAAACTGTGGACCACGATTCACAATTATTGACTCTTTTCCCTACGATAGGAAAAGAACCTCTATGGCTTGTTTCAAAATGTGCAAAGAGTGTGAAAAGGAATATAAAGATCCAATTGACAGAAGGTTTCACGCAGAGGCAACCTGTTGCAAACAATGCGGTCCCCAAATCTTTCTTCTTGATAAAAAAGGAACTGTCATTAAATCCAACGAAGAGACAATTAAAGAAGCAAAAAAACATCTATCAAAAGGGAAAATTATTGCAATCAAAGGAATTGGCGGCTTCCAACTTGCTGTTGACGCCGAAAATGATGGAGCAATAAAAAAAATAAGAAAGCGAAAAAAAAGGGGGACTAAACCTTTCGCTGTAATGGTAAAAGATATTGAAACAGCAAAAATGTGGGCTTTTTTGAAAAAAACGGATATAAGTTTGTTAAATTCCCCACAGAGCCCCATAATCCTTGCCCCAAGAAAAAAGAAGATGTCGGATGAGATAGCTCCGAAGCTAAATGATGTGGGGATATTTATCCCTACGACACCTCTTCATATTGAGCTTTTTAGAAACGCCCCATATATGTCTCTTATTATGACTTCGGGAAATTTGAGCGACGAACCAATCGCAATATCCAACAGAGAAGCAGTTTCAAGACTTAGCACAATAGCTGATTATTTCCTTGTCCACAACAGAGACATCTTAAGAAGAATTGACGATTCTGTTTTCCGAAATGATTTCGAAAAACCATTCGTAATAAGGCGTTCAAGGGGTTATGTTCCGGAAGCGATAAAAATTGGATGGCGTTCCCCCAAGTGCATTCTTGGAACAGGCGCTTTTCTTCAAAACAGTTGTTGCGTTCTTAAAGATGATGAGGCTTTCTTCACTCCTCACATAGGAGACCTTGACACTGCAAAGGCAAGGGAGTTTTTTGAAGAATATATCAATTCCTTTAAACAGTTCCTTGATGTAGATTTTGAGTGCGTTTCTGTTGACCTCCACAAAGACTATCATTCAACGCTGTTTGGAAAAGATTTGGCAAAGAAAAAAAGAATTAAATTGATTGAGATTCAACACCATCTTGCCCATCTCTCTTCAGTTCTTGAGGAAAATGGATCTTTTCCAAAGAAAGAGGGAGAAATCGCATTCGGAATAATACTTGACGGAACAGGAATGGGAAGCGACGGCAGCGCTTGGGGAGGGGAATTTTTTTCGCTTTCTTCCGATTTAACCTTCAAAAGGGTTTCTCATTTGAAAAATTTTCCCCTGATTGGAAACGAGAAAGCAGTCAAAGAACCTTTAAGAGTCGCTGTTGCTCTTTTAAAAATGGAAAATGGGGAAGATCTGTTACACTATTTCTTCAAAAAAAAGAGCGCTTTAAAATTTTTTGAAAATATTTCAGAAACAACAAATTGGGGAAAATCTTCTGGGGCAGGAAGGCTTTTTGAAGCAGCCGGGGCGCTTTCAGGGCTTGCCATAGAGAACAGGTACGAAGGAGAAGCGGCAATGCTCTTTGAATCTCTTGCCTCAGAATATAAAGGGAAATGCGATGTTTGGAAAGATGTCTGTTTAGAAAACGACAATCTTTTCCCCACCTCAAAATTCTTTCTCTCCTTTGCCCAAAGGTTAATAGTTTCAAAAGACAAAGCAAAAACAGCGATGGAATTTCACAAAAATTTTGTTCGCTTATGCTGCGAAATTGCTTCAAAAGTTTTCGTTAGGAAATCAATAGTGGGTCTTTCAGGCGGCTGTTTTAATAATAGAATTTTGAGAAGAGAGTTTAAAAGCAGGCTTGAAAAGATCGGCTTTCATCCCCTTTTGAATTATAATGTTCCTTCTGGGGACGGAGGAATCTCCTTTGGGCAAGTCGTTCTTGCCTCGAGAAGCCTTCTTCTCCAAAAAGAAATTAAGGAGTTGTAAGATGTGTCTCGCTGTTCCAATGAAACTTGTAAGGTCAGAGAAAAGCATAGGTGTTGTGGAGTTGTCTGGAATCGAAAGAGAAGTAAGTTTAGATCTTGTTCCGGAAGCAAAAATCGGAGATTATCTTTTGATTCACGCCGGATTTGCTATATCTATTATTGATGAAAAGGAAGCGAAAGAGACAATTGAAACAATAAGGGAGTATCTCTCCTACGGAGAGGAAAATGGGGTTTCTTGACTCCCTTGATGATCCGACTGCCTCAAAAAATGTAATCAAAGAGATAGTGCGCCTGTCTTCAAAACTAAATAAGCCTTTCAAGATAATGGAAGTTTGCGGCACACACACCCAAACGATAAGCAGATACGGGCTGAGGAAACTTCTTCCACAAAATATTGTCTTAATCTCCGGTCCCGGATGCCCCGTTTGCGTAACTGCCTCTTCATACATTGAAAAGGCGATCGCATTAGCAAGAAAAAATTATCATATCACCACATTTGGAGATCTAATGAAGGTTCCTTCCGGAACTAAAAGTCTTGAAAAAGAAAAAGCGGAAGGCGCCCAAATAGATGTTGTCTATTCGCCACTTGATGCTCTTAAAATAGCAAAATCAAGTAAAAGTCAAATAATTTTTTTGGCAGTGGGGTTTGAAACGACAATACCTGCCGTCTGCGCAACAATTCAAAAGGCAAATGAGGAAAACATTGAAAATTTCAAGATTTTGTCCGCTCACAAAATTATTCCTCCCCCTTTGAGAATTCTCGCTTCTGACCCAGAATTGCAAATTGACGGCTTTATCTGTCCCGGACATGTCTCTGTAATAATTGGCTCAAAAGTTTACAACTTTCTTCCCAGCGAATTTCAAAAAGGTTGCGTGGTATCGGGCTTTACAGCATTGGATATTCTAACATCAATAAAAATTCTTTTAGAGCAAAAAGTAAATGGCAAATTGGGAAATATAAACAACTATAAAAGAGTGGTAAAAGAAAATGGAAATCCATTTGCCTTGGAACTTATAGAAAAATTTTTTGAAAAGGAAGATGCCGTATGGAGAGGATTTGGGGTCATCCCAAAATCGGGTCTAAAACTAAAAAAAGAATGGGAAAAGTTTGACGGAGGCTTAATTGATGTTAATTATGATGAGCCGGAAGATTTTAAAGGGTGCAGATGCGGAGATGTTTTAAAGGGAATAATTCCCCCAAAAGATTGTCCTTTGATGGGCAAAATATGCACTCCTTCAAACCCTGTTGGTGCTTGTATGGTGTCAAGCGAAGGAAGTTGCGCCGCTTATTTTAAATATGAAAGGAACTCTGATGTCTAAAATCATTCTTGCACACGGCGAAGGAGGCAAGCTTACAAGGGAATTCATTGAAGAAATTATTTTTCCTCTCTTTCGAAATGAACCGCTTAAAACCCTTACAGATTCTGCTGTTTTGGGAAAAATAAAGGATGGAAAAATAGCTTTTACCACAGATGCTTATCTTGTTTCACCGATTTTTTTTGAGGGAGGAGATATTGGCTCTCTGTCAATTTCAGGCACCATAAACGACCTTTGTATGTGTGGGGCGTCTCCTTTGGCAATTTCTTTCGCTTTGATCGTCGAGGAAGGTTTTGAAATTGAAAACCTCAAGAAAATTTTAAAAAGCGCTGCAGTAACCGCAAAAAAAGCCGGCGCAATAATCGCAACCGGAGACACAAAAGTTCTTCCAAAAGGAAAAGGAGATGGCGTTTTTATTGCAACATCGGGAGTGGGTGTAATAACAAAAGGCAGAAATATTTCTGATGACTTCATTGAGGAGGGAGACAAAATCATAGTTTCCGGCGACATAGGAAGACATGGAGCAACAATTGCCGCATTCAGACACAATCTGAAAGGAAAAAAATTGTCATCAGACTGCGCTCCTCTAAACGCAATTGTTGACGCTCTTTTTGAAAGTGGGATAAAGCCAAAAGCGTTGCACGACCCGACAAGGGGAGGCGTTGCCACTTTGCTCAACGAAACAGCAAAAAGAACAAAACTTGGAATAGAAATTTATGAAGAAAAAATTCCAATTTCTAAAGAAGTTTCCGCTGTTTGCGAAGTATTGGGGCTTGACCCTCTTTATCTTCCATGCGAAGGCAGATTCGTTGGTTTTTTCAAGCCAAAAGATGCTGAAAAAGCGATGTTGATATTAAAAAATTTCAAATCCTGCAAAAATTGCTCAATAATAGGACAAACAACAAAGATAAGAAACAAAATGTTTCCGGTTTTAATTAAAACAAAAATGGGTTCTGTCCGCCCTGTTGATGAATTAAGCGGAATTCAACTCCCGCGAATATGTTGATTACTCAAAAACTTCCTTTCTTTTCTCAAGAAGATATTTTATAAACTCTTCAACCCCCTCTTCTGTTTTTGATGAAAGTTTAAAAAATTTGATGTCGCCCCTTAAGAGCTTTGCTTCTTTCTTTGGTTGTTCAATGTTAAAATCCACATAGGGAATTAGGTCTGTTTTTGATAAAGCAAGAAATTGAGATTTTCTAAAAATCAAGGGATATTTTGCAACCTTATCCGAACCTTCCGTTACCGATAAAACTACTCCGTTTATATGACAACCTATGTCGTAAAGTGCGGGACAGACAAGATTGCCTACATTTTCAACAAAGAGAAGCTCAATATTTTCCAAATCAAGTTTATGAAGCGCTTTATGGACGCTTTTTGCGTCAAGATGACAAGTTGAACCCGTCATTATTTGAACTGCCTCAACACCCACATTTTTCATTCTCTCTGCGTCCCTTTCGGTTGCAAGGTCTCCTTCAATAACCGCCATTTTCAAATTTCCTCCAATTTTTTTTGCGATCGCTTCAAGGAGAGCAGTTTTACCCGCACCGGGAGACCCCATAAGATTCACCGCAAAAACATTATGCTCAAAAAAGTGTTCCCTGTTTTCATCCGCTTCTTTTTCATTTTCCTCAAGAAGGTTTCTGTAAAGCTGAACTTCTTCGCTTTTGTGTGTCGCTTCTTTTTTTGATTCTTCCGGAATTCCACATCCGCATTCTTCGCACATTTTCTTCTCCTTAAAATTCAAGGGTCAATTTCTTCAAATGTAATTCCTCTCCCTTTTCTATTTTGACATCATTTCCCATACACAAAGGACAGAATATAAAAGGGGGCTCAATTTCACTTCTTTTATTACATTTGTTGCAAAAAGCAACAGCTTCAATTTCCTCGACATAAAGTTTGGCATCATCTAAGAGAGTACCTTTTTTGGCTATTTCAAATGCGTCAATCAACTGTTCAACAACTATGTTGTTCAAAGAGCCGATTTCAAGAAACACTTCTTCAACTTTTTTTGCATTTCTCTCCTTCAACTCTTTTTCTGCAATCTTTACAATTTCAATCGCAAGCGACCATTCGTGCATATAAACTCCAACAAATTATTATACCCTTTTTGTTCATATTTATTTCAAATTCTTCTTAAAGTGATTTCCAAGACAATTCCAAAAGTTCTTTCTTTCATCTCAACAACTTCATAACCGCATCTTTTAAATATTTCCTTTAAGTCTTCTTTTGAAGGAAAATATTTTGTGCTTTCGGGAAGATAAGTGTATGCAAATTCACTTTTTGAAAAAATTCTTCCAATAAGCGGCAGAAGTAATCTGAAATATAATTTGAAAATAGGAGAAATGACTCCCTTTACTTTATTCGGAAACTCAAGAATGACAAAGAGCGCATCTTTTTTTAAAATTCTTCCTGTTTCTTTAATGCCTTTTTCAAGGTTTTCAAAATTCCTAATTCCGAATGCAACAATACACCCGTCAAAAGTTTCATTTTTAAAAGGCATTAATAATGCATCCCCATTTACAAAATCAATTTTGTCGTTTTTTTTTTCTTGCTATTTTCAGCATTTCCAAAGAGAAATCAAGTCCGATAATTTTTGTTTCTCCCCTTTTTTTTAATTCAATCCCAAAATCTCCCGTTCCACAGCAAAGATCAAGATATATTTCATTTGGCTTTGGTGAAAAAATCTTTACGGCTTTTTTTCTCCAGATTTTGTCAAAATGAAATGATAGAAAGTGGTTGAGAAAATCGTAAGAGGGGGCGATTTGCGAAAACATTTTCCTGATTTCATCGCCTTTTTTCTCTTTAGGCAGATTGCAATTGTCCATTCTTAAAGACTCTTTATAAGCTCTTCAATAGAGCAAGTCGCTGTTCCAAGCTTTGTCACAACAACAGAGGCGGCGGCGTTGGCTATTTCTGCTGAAATTTTATAAGAATATCCTGAAGAAAGCGCCATTGCCATTGCCGAAACAACTGTGTCTCCAGCGCCTGTAACATCATAGACCTCTTTCAATTTTGCAGGAATTAGCGAAATAGATTTGGAATTTCTCTCATAAAGAGCCATTCCATCCTCTCCCAAAGTAATTAAAACCGCCTTCCAATCTGTTTTTGAAAGAATCTCCCCCGCAAAAGAAAAAATGTTATCCTTTGTTATTTCCTTGTGCAGAAATCCCGCCGCTTCGCTTCTGTTTGGTGTAACAATTGTCGCTTTGGGATATGGAAAATTTTGGGGCTTCGGGTCAACAATGTAAGGAATTTTTCTTTCACTGATTTTTTCGCCAAGCCAGAGAAGAAACTTCTGATTAAATGTTCCTTTGGCGTAATCTGAAGCAATTACTGCATCGCATTTGTCTAATATTTCATAAACGCTTCTTTTTAATTTTTTTGTTACTTCTTCAGGAAGCGCTTTTTTCTTCTCCCTGTCTATTCTTGCAATTTGTTGTCTTTGGGCTATGAGCCTTGTCTTGACTATCGTCTGCATCTCTTTTTCTAAAAGGATGTACTTAGATTCAATTTTTTGTTTTTTCAACGATTCAAGAAAATCTTTTCCAAAAGTGTCTTTGCCTATTACGCCCAAAAGAATTGGTTCTCCACCAAGCGCTTTTATGTTGTTAGCAACATTTGCCGCTCCACCAAGAGCCCCTTTTTCATCCCAAACCTCAACCACCGGGACCGGCGCTTCAGGAGAAACTCTTGAGACATTTCCAAAAATAAACCTGTCATAAATTATATCGCCTATTACGCAGATTTTCTTTCCTTTGAAATCTTTATAAATTTTTTCTTTTCTCATCTCACACCCCATAATAAATAAGATAAATCCAGTTCAATAAAAAAAGAGCAAGAATTGGAATCCATAAATTTCTCTTCCAAAACTTTGGGATTTCGATATAAAGAAATTTCCCAAAAACAAGCGCTATCATTCCCGCAATTATCCAAATAATAAAAAACATCAACGCTAAAAACATAAAGGTCTGAACGGCTAATGCTTCTTTAAAATCTAATTCGAGGAGAGCAAAAACCATTCTTGTAAATCCACAGGTGGGACAGGGAATACCGGTAAGTTTATGAAGTCCGCACGGAGGAATAAGAAAAATAAAATATCTTTTAACAATCCACCCTGCCGCCGCTAATATAGATA
>JAAZNT010000102.1 GCA_012798145.1 Thermoanaerobaculaceae bacterium
TTCTTCAAAAGCTCCTTCAAGTTCCTTGAGATGAAGCGCATCAGCGCTTGGAATTTGAGAACTTATCAGCCTGATTAATATTTCAAATTTTTTCTGTGAAAGATAAAGCCGCAAAAATCTTTGAAGCAACGCACCTCTGATTGGAAATTTCTCTGCGATTCTTCTTAAAATTGCTTCTGCTTTTTCATACTCTTGCATACTAATCAGGATGTCTGCTTTTAATTCGCTTATTATAGACGGGGTTTCTTTTCCTGCAACCACGGTTTCAAGAAGTTCAAGCGCTTTTTGCGGCTCTTTTTGGTTAAGAAGGTTTTTAACTGAATTTTCAAGCGCCGTAATCTTCTTGGCGTCTATTTGCAAGACTCTTTCATAAATCTTGGCAGATTCTTTAATTTTTCCCTGAGCGACAAGGTTTTCAGCCGCTTTTAGATAAGAAGGAATTGCTTCTTCTTTTCTATTCAACCTTGTCAGCAAGTCTCCGTGCTGAAGCTGGTATCTAATATTTTCAGGACTGAGGTCAAGCAGTTTTGAGAGAATGGACTCGGCTTTATCAAGTTGTCCCAAAACGGTATAACTGTTTACAAGTTTTTCATAAGCGTCAATTGCATCTCTTTGAAGTCCGGTTTGTTCAGCAAATGTGGCGTATAACTCCTGCGCTTGTGTATTGTCAGGCGCTTCTCTTAAAGCAATTTTGATGGAAGCAAGCGCTTTGGGAGTAAAACCTGATTTATGGTAAAGTTCTGCGACTCTTACAAATATCGGGACAGCCTGTTCTTTCTGGCCTGCCATAAGGTAAATATTGCCGAGATATTGCAAAGTTGGAATGTCTTTTGGATTATCATCAACTAACTTCTGCTGTTCTCTTATAGCTTCGGGGTATTTTTTTAGGGAAACAAATTTGGCAACATTTTGTTTAATTTTATTCTTGTCTATTGCCATAAGCAACCGCCAATTTCAGCCACCGGCTTAAATGTTCTTCTATGATGCGGAGTAGGACCCATTTTGAAAAGCGCTTCAATATGCTCTTTAGTGCCGTAGCCCTTGTTTTTCTTTAGCCCGTAACCGGGATATTTTTCATCAAGCTCCGCAATCATCCTATCTCTCAAAACCTTCGCGACAATGGAAGCGGCTCCTATTGAAAGAGAGAGTTTGTATCCTTTTACAACACTCTCCACCTTATATTTTAAATGAGGTTGGCTGTTCCCGTCCACTAATGCAATTGCAGGTTCGAATTTCAATCCTTCCACCGCTATTTTCATAGCTTTCATAGTTGCTTTTAATATGTTTGTTTTATCTATCTCCCCGGCGTCAACGACGCCTATAGAAAATTGGTGCCCGTTTGCGGTAAGTTCTTCAAACAATTCTTCTCTTTTTTTGGCGCTTATGCTTTTGGAATCACAAAAAGACGGAATCTTTCTGTCTTTCAAAATCACAACCGCCGCCGCGACAACTGGTCCAAAAAGAGCCCCCCTTCCTACTTCGTCTACTCCAGCCAAGGGATAAAAGCCCTTATCCCAGAAATTCTTGTCAAAGTTGAGCGCTTCCTCAATCTCTGACATTTTTTCAACTATTCTTTTCTGAGTTCGCTAATTCTCGCCTTTTTCCCCTTGAGGTCTCTCAGATAATAAAGTTTGGCGCGACGAACCCTTCCTTCCTGAACCACTTCTATCTTGTCAATTATGGGGCTGTGAAGAGGAAACACTCTTTCAACTCCAATGCCTGAAGAGACTTTGCGGACGGTTATCGTTTCTCTTATTCCGCCATGCTTTTTGGCGATCACAATCCCCTGAAAGACCTGTATTCTTTCTTTGTCGCCTTCTCTTACTTTGACATGCACTTTGACCGTGTCGCCCGCTTTAAATTGGGGAAGGTCGCTTCTCATTTGCTCTTTTTCAATTGTTTCTCTTATGTTAACCATTTGCTTCTCCTTTTAATTTTAACATATCAGGTCTGTTTTGCAAAGTTATTTTTAATGAGGATTCTTTTCTGAAGTCTGCGATTTCCTTATGGTTGCCGGAAACAAGAACCTCGGGGACTTCCATTCCCCTGAATTCTCTCGGTTTTGTATAGTGCGGATATTCCAGAAGATCAGAAGAAAAACTTTCATCTTCAGAAGATTTTTCGTCTCCAAGAGCGCCTTTTAACAATCTGACTACAGCGTCAATAACAACAATAGCGGCGGGTTCTCCTCCCGAAAGAACATAGTCCCCTATTGAAATTTCTTCATCAACAAGTCCATCTATTACTCTTTGATCCACGCCTTCATATCTTCCACACAAAAGAGCGAATCTTTTAAGATTTGACATTTCTGTGGCAATTTTCTGGTTAAAAACTTTACCTTTCGGGCTTAGGTAAAATAGAGGAAATGGACCGGTTGTATTTTTAAGGTGTTCAACTGCTTCAAAAATCGGCTCAGGTTTTAAAACCATCCCCGCCCCGCCTCCATAGGGGGTATCGTCAACTGTGTGGTGCCTGTCTTTGGCAAACCTTCTGAAATTGTGAAGTCTAATCTCCACGACACCTTTATTTTGAGCCCTTCGCAAAATAGAATTGCTTAAAGGTCCTGCAAACATCTCGGGAAAGAGAGTAAAAACATCAATCCTCATAATCAACCCCGGGATAGTCTTCAGGAAGATCAAAGAAAACCCTCTTTTCCATTTTTGAAATTTTGTAACCTAACTCCTTTACAAGAGGAATCTGAAAACTCTTAAATCCGCACTGGCAAATAAGGAGAATATAAGGGGATAGAACAGCGAAATCGCAAATTTCCCCTATTTTTCCTCTTTTTGAATCGTAAACTTCAAAGCCAATAATCTCGCTTCCCAAGAAATCTGTTTCTTCTTCCCGTTCAAGGAAAAATTCTTTCCCTCTAAGTTTGTCCGCATCTTCTTTTGTGGCGATTTCGGCAAACTTCATAACAGACCCCTTTTCATAAGAAAAAAACTTTTCCACAATGAACGGACAAAAAGCGCCTTTTTCTTTGAGATATGCCTTTTCGCCATTTTTTGGCAGAAACTTCCCTTTTTGATAAATCTCAACGAACGCTTCGCCTTTTATCCCACGCGGGGCTAAGAAACAGCCCGTTGCAACCAAAGCCATTTCAAATCCTTAAGAATCGAACTACTGCTTTTTTGCCCGCGCTATCTCAATAAGTTTCTTGACAGTATTTGAGGGTTTTGCGCCGTGCTTAAGCCAGTAATCAACTCTGTCAAGTTTAAGTTTTACATCAGACAGCTCGGGGTTGGGGTTGTAGGTTCCTATTTCATCAATTGCTTCCCCTGTTGGTCTTTTTCTGCTGTCTGAAACTACAACGCGGTAAAGCGGATGTTTTTTAAATCCAACTCTCTTCAAACGAATCGCTAACAAATTACACCTCCGTCTCAATAAAATGAGCAATTTTATATGATAACTCAAAGAGATAACTGCTGTCAAATATTTTTGTTATCTTTTATATTGAAAAAGGGACGAAATGTGTTTTTTCATTTAAGGGCGCAATATTTTGGGAACACATTGATATATTTAAACTTATACATATTTAAAAAGATCCAAAAAGAGTATTAACACAAAAAATAGCAAAAGAAATCCAAAGCCAAGTTTTAATATCCATTCCTTTACTACTTCGGGAAGGTCTCTTCTTATGGCTCCTTCTATTGCCAAAACAAGAATTTGTCCTCCATCAAGCGCTGGAATTGGAAGAAGGTTAAAAAAACCAAGTTGAAAAGAGATCACTCCCATAAGAAAAAGAAGATTGTAAAGCCCTGTTCTTGCTACTTTTCCAGTAATATAGGCAATTGAAGGAGGGGCGGAGAGAGCTTTTAAAGGAATTTTCCTCTTGAAAATTTTCTCAACAGTTCTTTTGGCAAGCCCCGCCTGTTGAAAAATCATCGTCCCCGCTTTCAGGAAATTCTTTGGAAGTTGATACCTTACAAATTGCGAATCCTTGACAGTGATCCCTATCATATACCTTTGCTCTGTAACCACATAAAGAGGAACAACTTTCAAA
>JAAZNT010000103.1 GCA_012798145.1 Thermoanaerobaculaceae bacterium
CTGCAGATTGTCAGGTTTATTATCTTCCATTTTCTCTAAGGAAAGTCCACAAGAAGAATTATTCTATTGGCAATTTTAATTTAAAAAAGTGTATAATCCTCATTGGAGGTGAAAATGATAAAAAGGATAATTTTATTCATTTTGGGCGTTTTGGTTTTTTCCATTTTTTCCAGTGGCGCAGAACTTAAATGGTTCAAAGGAGATTTGAACAAGGCGCTTGAATCCGCCAAAAAAGATAATAAAGTGGTGATGATTGATTTTTTCACCGACTGGTGCACTCCCTGCAAAATCCTTGACAAAATGGTCTGGCAGGACGAAGACGCTGTCAAAGAAATATCAAAACTAAACATCATCCCGCTGAAACTCGACGCGGAAAAAGAAGGAGCAGAAAACGCAAAGAAATACTCTATTTCGGCTTACCCAACGATAATATTCCTTAACAACAACGGCGAAGAACTTGGAAGAAAAGTTGGTTTTGGTTCCAAAGAGGATGTTTTATCCGCAATAAAGAAAAACGCCAAAGAAACACAAACAATAAAAGAATTAAAGGAAATTTACTCGAAAGACCCTCAAAATCTTGAAGTCGCCTACACCCTCGTAAAGAAACTTTCCGAAACTGAAAAGGAAGAAGCAAAAGAAATCTGCAAAAAAATTTATGACCTTGACAAAGACAATAAGCGTGGTTATGGCTCGAAGGCGTTGGTTGAAAGATTGATGTTTGGTTTTAATGATCTTGCAATGCAAATTTATACTTTTCAGAATTTGAAGTATTCGGCAAGAAGAAAGGCAAAACCCATAGAAATCCTATGGGATGAAGAACCTTTGAGATTTGATGACGCCCAAAACTCTATTGAAATTCTCTACAAAGGGATAATATGGCAAAAAAGAGATGAAATAACAAAAGCCCTAAGAGAGGTTGAAACTAAACTTAAAAATGTTGATCTAAATATCAAAAATTACGATTTTGATTTTAATCCCCTAAATGATCTTTACAGCACACTTTACGACGATGAGTGGAGAGAGGCTCAAGACGCTGTGGTAGATATAGAAATGTTGTTGGCAAATTTTATGACGGCTCAAGACCTTAACAACATCGCTTGGCACAATTATCAGACCCAGAGAAAACTTGAAGAATCTTTGGCGTTGTCTCAAAAGTCCTGTCAATTATCTGATGACCCCAATCTGCTTGATACACAAGCCCATCTTTTGATGTCTCTCGGGCAAAAGGAAAAGGCGATTGAAATTGAAAAACTGGCGATAGAAAAACTGAAAAAAACTAACAACAAAAAATCAATAGAAGATTTTGAAAAAGAACTTTCTCTTTTTGAAAAAAATCAGTTGGGGCAGTTAAGAAACAATGTAATTCCTAAAAACAGCCAATTAAAAAGAGCCGAAGAATGATTGATGAGGATTATGAACTTCCTAAAACTTCTTTTGACATCTTAAGAAAAAAAGCGGGTCTTTTTTTGGGGCCCGCTTTTTTTCTGCTTCTTTATTTCAGCCCGATAGATCTCCCCAACCCTGAAGCAAAAAAAATGCTGGCAATATTTGTCTGGATAGTCGCTTGGTGGATAACTGAGCCAATTCCTTTAAGCGCAACTGCACTGCTTGGCGCTGTCCTTATGGTTTTTCTTCAGGTTGGAAGCGCAAAGGAGATTTTTGCTCCATTTGCAGACCCTATAATCTTTCTTTTTATGGGAAGTTTTTTTATTGCAAGTGGTATGCAGGTTCACGAACTTGATAAAACAATAGCGGAGATTGCCACTTCAAACAAGAGACTTGGGAGAAACCCTTTTATTATGTTTGTATCTCTGGGGTTTTTGGTCTCCTTTCTATCAATGTGGCTTTCAAATTCATCTGTCACAGCCATTTTTTATCCTATTGCCCTTGGATTAATCGGATACATAAGCAAAGAAGAGAGGAAAAAATACGCTCCTAAACTTCTTCTCCTTGTCGCTTACAGCGCCTCGCTCGGAGGGATCGGAACACCGGTAGGCACTCCCCCAAATCTGATGGGAATTTCCATGCTTAAAAGGTTTGCAAATATAGAAATCCCATTTTTAACTTGGATGCTTCTTGCAGTCCCCATATTTCTTCTTGGCTTTTTTGCTTTTGTCATTATTTTGAAAATCAGCGGCGAACTGCCCTCCAAAGAAATAAAGTTTGAAGCGCGCCAAAACAAAAATTTCACAAGAAATCAAAAAATGGTTCTTTTTGTTTTTCTTTTGACTGTTGTTCTTTGGCTTCTTCCGGGCTTTTTTAATTTCTTGCTCGGCGAAAAATCGCTCACCGTAAAAGCAATCAACTCTTCTTTGCAAGAGCCCGCCGTAGCGCTTTTCGGCGCACTGCTCCTTTTTATTATTCCTACCGCTGAAGGCGCGAAGAGAAAACTTCTTAACTGGAAAGAAGCGTCATCAATAGATTGGGGAACGCTTATCCTTTTTGGCGGCGGGCTTTCACTCGGCTCTATGATGTTTCAGACAAAACTCGCACAATTCTTTGGAGAAAAATGGCTTAATTTATTTGGAAAACCATCGCTTGCTCTTCTTACTTTCCTTTCTATTTTATTTGCCGTCATTTTGACAGAAATTGTTTCTAACACCGCTGCGGCAAACATAGTTATTCCAATTATAATTTCAATAGCAGGAGTTTCAGGGCTCTCTCCCCTCCAGCCAGTTCTGGGAGCGACAATAGGATGCTCGCTTGCATTTATGCTTCCCGTATCCACACCCCCAAATGCAATAGTCTACGGCTCAAACCTTGTTCCCGTTTTAGAAATGATCAAAAAAGGCCTCCTTCTTGACGCAATAATGGTAGTAGTGACTTTTCTATTCATTACTTTTGTTCTTCCGCTTCTGCCTATTTAACAAATCCCCGTTCTTGACATTTTAGAATTTCTATTCTATTATTAGAATTTCGATTATGGAGTTTATCTTTGATAAGCGAAATAAAGAGAAAAGAAAACGAATTTAGAAAAGAAATAATCCTCAAAGCCGCAGAGCAAGTGTTCGGGAAAAAACCATACGAGGAAGTTTCTGTCCTTGAAATTTCAAGAAAATCAGGGGTCTGCATTCAAAGCATTTACAATCTTTTCGGCTCTAAAAAAGAGCTTTATAAAAATATGGTGTTTTTCAGAGTTTCCAAATTCAAAAAGGCGCTTGACGAAGCGCTGAAAGAGAAGAAGGACCCTTTAACCCTTCTTAAAG
>JAAZNT010000104.1 GCA_012798145.1 Thermoanaerobaculaceae bacterium
CTGAAGTCAGAATAATTATTACTGAAAAGTGATACCAGAGGTTCGGGTTTGCAACAACGCGCACTCCGCTCGGGCTGATAAGGTCTTTCACCCAATAAGAAATTCCAAGAGACTGCACAACGCAAATGAAAATGGTTGCGTATCTTGTGTATTGGTTGATTTTCTTTCTTCCTTCAGCTCCTCCTTCTTTCTGAAGTTTGGCGAGATAAGGCCAAACAACGACAAGAAGAGAAAAAATGATTTGAGCGGTTATGTAAGGCATAATTCCGAGAGCGAAAATCGTGCATCTTGCAAACGCTCCTCCTGAAAAGATGTTCCAGAAGCCGAGAATTCCTGAAGCATACTGTTTAAAGAATTCTTGAAGAGCAAGAGCGTTAACTCCCGGAGTAGGAATCTGGGCGCCTATTCTGTAAACCGCAAGCATAATAAAAGTGAAAAATACTCTTTTTCTTGAATCAGGTATTTTGAAAATGTTTTGGAAAGCCTCTATCACTTGTTATTCTCCCTTTTTCATCTGTTCCGCTTTTCCGCCGACTTTTTGGATCGCTTCTACTGCGGATTTTGAAAAAGCGTCAGCAAACAAAGTGAACGATTTTTTGATACCGCCTTTTGCAAGAATTTTGACTGGTTTGTCAATATCTTTTATCAAACCCACTTCTTTTAGGGCTTTTTTGTCAATTACTGCGCCTGATTCAAAAAGTTTTTCCAAACTTCCCGTGTTGACAACCTGCCACTCTTTTTTGAAAATATTTGTAAAACCTCTTTTGGGAAGCCTTCTTTGAAGAGGCATCTGTCCGCCTTCAAATCCGGGATGAATGCTGAAGCCGGACCTTGATTTCTGGCCGTTTTGACCTCTGCAGGCGGTTTTCCCGTGACCTGAGCCCGGACCTCTTCCCACTCTCTTAGGTTTTTTAACAGATCCCTTGCTGGGTTTGAGTTCACTCAGAAACATTTTGCTCTCCGATCTCTTCAACTTTAAGAAGATGTTTTGCCTTAAAAATCATTCCCCTTATTTCGGGACAGTCGGGATAGGTTCTTTTTCTGTTGAGTTTTCTTAGACCCATACTCCAAACAACTTTTCTTATCTTTTCGGTTTCAGGTTTTCCTATTAGCGTGACAACAAGCTGATTTTCTTTTTTCGTTTTCTTTTTGGCAGTCATAGTTACCTCACAATCTCCTCAACGGTCTTTCCTCTTTTGCTTGCCATATTGACCGTGTTTTGAAGTCTTTTCAATCCGTTGAGAGCCGCTTTTACAACATTTTGAGGGTTGTTCGTTCCGAGGCATTTTGTAAGGATATCTCTGATTCCAGCCGCTTCCATAACCGCTCTAACCGCTCCTCCTGCAATAACTCCAGTTCCTTTTGAGGCGGGCCTCAAAACAACTTTGCTTGAGCCGAAATGCCCCACAATAGGATGAGGAATTGTGGTTTCCATAAGCGAAACAGAAACAAGATTCCTTTTTGCCTTTTCAGTCGCTTTCGCAACGGCGAGCGGAACTTCTCTCGCTTTTCCCAATCCGTAGCCGACTCTTCCGTGTCCGTCGCCAGCAACAACAAGAGCGGAAAAGGAAAAATTCTTTCCCCCTTTGACGACTTTCGTGACTCTTCTTACCGAAACGATCTGTTCTTGAATTTCAAATTCTTGTTCTTCAAATTTCTGAACCATTCATCACCCTCTTAATTAAGAAGACCAGTTTTGCGAATGCTGTCCGCAACCGCTTTTATTTTTCCGTGATACAAATAACCGCCTCTGTCAAAAACCACTTTGTTGATGCCTTTTTCTTTTAGTCTCTCAGAGATTAAAGCACCAAGTTTCTCTGCGATTTTTAAATTCTTCTTCGCTTCGCTTTTTTCCTTGGCAAAATCTTTTTCTCTTGAGGAAGCGGATGCCAAAGTTTTGCCCTCAACATCGTCTATTGCCTGAATATATAGGAATTTGTTGCTCCTAAAAACGCACA
>JAAZNT010000105.1 GCA_012798145.1 Thermoanaerobaculaceae bacterium
CTCTTCAAAAGTCATAATGTTTTTTAAATCTCTTTTGTTAAACTGCAACACAATCGGCATTTTGTCGGGATTGAGCCCGTTTTCCGAAAGGTGAATCTTTAACTGTTCAAAGGCGTCTTTGTTAGCCTTTGCCATATCTTTCTGGCTGTCCGCAACAAAGACAACTCCATCTGCGCCCTTCAAAACCCTCTTCCTCGTTTCCTCATAAAAAGTCTGTCCCGGAACTGTGTAGAGCTGAAGTCTTAATTTGAACCCCTTAACTTCTCCCAATTCGATGGGCATAAAATCAAAAAAGATCGTCCTATCGCCTTCTGTAGAAATTGAAAGAAGTTTTCCTTTTTCATTTGGGTCAAGATATTCGTGAAGATACTGCAAGTTCGTCGTTTTACCCGAAAGGGCAGGACCATAATAAACTATCTTAGCAGTAATTTCTTTTGAAGATTGATTTATTACCATCTATTCCCCTGCCAAATCCTCCAAAGCAGATTCTTCGTCAGACTTTATTATAAAAACCTGATCAAGTTTAGTCAACTGAAGAAGTCTTACTACAGTGTGGTTGGGTTTTACAAGCCTCAGTTTTTTGCCTTTGTCCTTGAACCTGCCGAGGTATCCAACAAGCTCGCCAAGCCCTGTTGAATCAATGTAATTTATGTTCTCCATGTTGAGAATAACGCCTTTGACTGTGTCGTCGTTTAATACCCTTTCAAGTTCCGCCGACAACTGAGCGGCTGATTCGCCAAGCCTGATTTCGCCTGTTACATCCAAAATCAAAATACTGTCAATCACTTTTTTGACCAACTTCATCTTAACCTCCGGCAACAAGAAAACTCTATATTCACTGAGGGCTTTCTTTCTGTTGTTTTTCTATCACAAGAGCGCCGGTAAGAGGCTCTCCTGATTGAATATCGTATGAATACCATGTTCCCTTGAGCGAATTCTGGTCTTTCATAAGCTGAGCTTCAAACTTTCCCATTCTTCCATACTGCGAGTCTATCCTCTCAAGAACAAGGTGCCCTTTGACAAAGACGCCCTGAACATTGCCGGTTTGTCCGTTTTCAAATTTGTATTCGCCGTCAACGAGCGTCCCGTTTTGTGTCAGGACAAGTTCGCCCCTTTGTTCGGAAGGCATAAGAAGAATAGTCCATCTCCCGTCAAGAACCTGTTCTTTTGAGGAAACAATGTTCTTTATTTCTTCTATCTGCTCTTTTATCGCCTTTTGCTCTTCATAAGCAATGTGTATTTGGTTAATCAGGGAAAGTCTTCTTGAATGGAGTTGGGAAAGTTTTTCTTCAAGGTCAAGAATCTTTTCTGCTTTTGTATCGCTCGGATTCTCTTCGTTGAGATCAGAGTTTTCCTGCCAATAAACAGTTATTAGGCGGTCCAGTCTTTTAAGTTCCTGCCATCTTGCTTCAATCACAGCTTTGTTTGCCGCAAGAAGCCCTTCAAGCGATGCGAGCCTCGCTCTCGCCGCTTCCTGAGTGAGCGGTTCTATTGCGCCCGCCATAAAGGAAAAGCAAATCAGAAAAAACAGCAACATCCTTCTCATCATACAAAACCCCTACCAATAAAATACCACGAGTTAAAAACTAATTCAAACTTTTTCGGGAAAAACCACAGATGGATGAATAATTCTTCCTTCAACTTTTCCCAATCCTATGAATTTATCCTTGGGGTTTATAAATTTTACCCAGCCGGAAGTTCCCTGAATCTCTTTAGATGCAATTATGTCCTGGCCGTTTAATATCAGTTTTTCTTCCCTGTAATCAACTTTTGCAACTGCGAGCGAAAGATCAATTTTATCAAACGGGATGAATCCCTTTGCGTTGAAAGGATCATCCAATGAATTGGCGTTTGTCAGATCAAACTTTCCAATAGATTTTCTTACAAGTGCAAGACAGTGACAGGGAGAATTGATTTTCGCTCCCAAATCTCTCGCGATTGCCCTGACATAAGTTCCAGACGAGCACCTCAAAGAAAATTTCAACCTGTCTTCAGCCACATATTCAAGAGAGAAACCGTAGATATTTATCTTCACTGGCTCAAGA
>JAAZNT010000106.1 GCA_012798145.1 Thermoanaerobaculaceae bacterium
CTCCTTCGCTCTGTGTGAAATCTCCATAACAGACATTCCTGTTCCCTGAAAATCAAGAAGTTCATCCTGAGCTCTTTTCAGCGCTTCAAGAGGAAGCGCCGCTGGTCCAGCATAAAAGTTTATCTTTCTCATTTTTCTCTCCTTTTACATTTTGTAATTTGAAAGTATTTCAACAATTCTGTCGCCTATTCTTAAAAGGTTTTCTTTTGAACTTGCTCCGATATGAGGAGTCATAATCACATTGGGCATTGACAAAAGAGGGTATCCTTCCGGAGGCGGGTCTGAAGGCCAGACATCTGTTGCATAAAAGCCGACTTTTCCGGATTTCAACGCTTCAAAAAGTGCTGTTTCATCAAATACCTTCGCTCTGCCAGTGTTGACTATAACAACTCCATTTTTCATTTTTGCAAATACTTCTGAATTTATCATTCCTTTTGTTTCATCGGTAAGAGGCGTATGGATGCTTATGTAATCAGAATTTTTCAAAAGTTCGTCCAAACTGACCATTTTTGCAATTGGATGCTCTTTGACAAAAGGATCGTATGCGATCACTTCCATCTCAAACGCTTTCGCTCTTTTGGCGACTTCAGTTCCAATCCTTCCGATGCCAAGAAGCCCCAATGTTTTCTTGTAAAGTTCGGTTCTCTTTATTTCTTTTTTGAGCCATTTGCCTTCTCTCATTGAATTGTGCGCTTCCACAAGTCTGTTTGGAACGGCAATCATCAAAGCCATTGCAAGTTCGGCAACGGCAACTGAAGACGCTTCAGGGGTATTCATCACTTTTATTCCCCTTGCTTCGCACGCTTTTTTGTCAACATTGTCAAGACCAACACCGCCCCTAATGACCAGTTTAAGATTTGGCGCACCCTGCAAGAACTCCTCGGTAACCTTTGTTTTTGAGCGGACAAGAAGAACTTCTGCCTCATTAAGTTTTGAAATGTCAGAAAGAACTTCCCCGATTTCTGAAAGCCTTTTCGGCAATGAAGAATCAAATGAATCTGCGATTAGAATTTTCATTTTAACCTCCTAATCTTCAAGAATCCTAACAAACAAACCGGATCTCAATTTTGGTTCAAACCAAGTGGATTTGGGCGGCATAACTTTTTGGGCGTCAGCAACATTCAAAAGTTGCTCAAGAGTGGTTGGGTATAGCGCAAAAGCGACAGCCCAACCTTCGTCAACTCTTTTAATCAACTCTCCCATACCCCTTATCCCGCCGATAAAATCAATTCTCTTATCCGTTCTCGGGTCTTCAATTCCCAATATTGGAGCAAGAACATTTTTCTGAAGAATTGATACATCAAGTGAATCTATGGGGTCTTTTTCGTCAAAAATTCCTTTTTTTGCCTCAAGAATGTAGATTTTTTTGTTCAAATACATTCCAAATGAGTGCTGTTTTTCAGGTTTCAAAGAAGACGCTTCTTTCACTTCAAACTTTTCTGAAACTTTCTTTATAAATTGCTCCTCTGTCAAATTGTTGAGGTCTTTCACAACTCTGTTGTAATCCATAATTTGAAGCTGGTTGTGGGGAAACAAAACAGCCATAAAAAATTCGTATTCAGCTTCAGGGTCACCTCCGCCTTTTATTTTTCTAAAATGCTGTCCCATTCTAACTGCGGCGGCTGTTCTGTGATGCCCGTCGGCGACATATAGAGCAGGAATTTTTTCAAAAAGATTGCAGAATTCTTTCACCTTTTTTTCATCTTTGACAGCCCAAAGTTGATGGATTATCCCGTCATCTGTTTTAATGTCATAAAGCGGTTCTTTTTTCTTTTCTTCGTTCACAAGGTCGTCGATTTCTTTCAGCGCTCTGTAGGTCAGGAAAACCGGCTCAGCATTTGCTTTTTGCTCAATTACATGCCTTGTCCTGTCGTCTTCCTTGTCTTTTCTTGTGTATTCGTGAATTTTGATCTTTCCCTCTTCATACTCTTTTACTGAGGAAAGACAAACAAACCCGTCTTGAGCGTGGCTACCCATAATCTGCCTGTAGATGTAAAACGACGGCTTATCATCTTGTTTAAGATAACCTTTTTTCACAAACTCTTTTAAATTGTCCGCTCCCTTCTTGTAAACGGCATCGTCATAAAGCGGATGTCCTTTTTCAAGGTCAATTTCAGGTTTTGAAATGTGAAGAAATGAGTATTCGTTTCCTTTTGCGTAATCCCTTGCCTCTTGCGATGAAATAACATCGTAAGGAGGCGCGGCGATTTTATCCGCAATTTCCTTCGGCGGAAGAAATGCCTTAAATGGTTTAACTCGAGCCATATAATCCCCCTTAAATCAAATTTACGCTTTCAAAAGCGTATAGTTTATATGATACACTGAAAGAAAGAAAAAGAAAAGTTTTACTCAAAGTTAAACCCAGATTTGTCAATAGAATAAATTTTTCTAACGACTTTCCTTAGAGAAAATAGAAGATAAAAAACCAAACAATCGGCAGGCAGTTTGCCTAAGGCAACCTGAAACATAATCAAAAATCTTCTTACAAAATTTCATTTTGCAGAATCTTTTTTCTTATGTTTC
>JAAZNT010000107.1 GCA_012798145.1 Thermoanaerobaculaceae bacterium
AAGCAAAGAAAGAATTTCATCTTAAGCAGGCGAATTTGCCTTTTGAAGAAAAAATAAAGATATTGATAAATTTGCAAAAAATCGCCGCCGCAGTAAAGGGGAAAAAAGATTTCATTTGGAAGATATAAAATCCGCTTGAATTAGGCGTTTTATTTTCGGCAAGCAACTTATCCCAAACTTATGCCCTGCAACTTTCGCATGTAAAAATAGGGTTAGGGGTTTTCAAACTTCCGCTCCCAAATCCAATTTCCCGCATGCGTGCTTGAGGAAAGAGAAAAAAGGCCCCTGCTCCATGCCCAGTATTGAAAACCTGCCGCCCAACAAAACTAATTTTTTTTCTTTCAATGATATTTTTTACCCTCTCAAAAAAAACAATTTCATATTTAATTCCCAAAAAGTATTGCTCCTGCGTCTCCCACAGAAATAAATTTTTCTCCATCAAACTTCACATCAAGTATAAATAGTTTTGAAAATTCATTTGACACAGCCCATTCAGCACCGTTTTCACTTGAAATAAAATGAGCGCCGTTTCCTTGAGCCAAGCCATAAAAAAGCCCTTCTTTGTAAGAAAGTGAAGGAATTAATGGCAAAGCATTTAGCTTATCTGGTTTTTCAATAAGAATCCAATCGCTACCGTTTTCACTCTTCAGCAAATAACTGCCCTCTGTTGACACCAAGAAAATGCCTCCTCCAAAAGCTATTCTTGCCGTTTGTCCTGTTAATTTTTTAGATGGAAGTGCAACTTTTTTCCATTTAATACCATCAGTGCTTCTCCATATTTTTAATTTTCCGTTCAGTTTTTGACCTGCCGCAACCCATATTCCATTTCCATAAGATATTGAATGAACTTTTCCACTTTTGTCAAGCTTCTTTATTTTCCAATTGACGCCATCATTGCTTGCTTGAAATGCAGGGTAATCTCCCATACTGCCAACAGCAACGCACATTGTACCGTTGCAAAAAATGTCATTGTAATTGCTGATATTATTGCAATTTACTGTAGCCCAAATTAAGCTATCTTCGCTTGAAATCATCATAGATGATCCTACAGCAAAAAATTTCCCCCATTGCTCGTCAAAAAATATTTTTTCAAGGCCTCCATAAAGATTTTCAGGCAAATTTGCCTTTTTCCACTCAATTCCGTCCCCGCTTGAATAAATAATAGGTTTCCATCCGCTTTCCGATATATCAGTTCCAATAACTACATATTTGTTTTTAGCGTAAGTTGAACTGTATAACCACCCGTATAATTTCAAAGAAAATGTAGGCCTGAAGAAATTCTCGCCGTCCTCACTTTTTAGGATTGTTCCATAACTTCCTGCCGCTAAAAAACCATCTTTACCTTTGCAAATACTTCTAAATTCATCATTTTCTATTTCCGCAACAGCCCACCAATTTAAACCAGAATCACTTTTTAAAATGTAGTTTTCTGTGGAGGAGCTAAAGCTAAAAGGGCTTTTTGATGTTATTGCATAAAAATTACTCCCGTTATAAATTATTTCTTTAACAATAGTTTCTCCGGGAGATTGGGCAATTATTTCAAAGTTTTCCAAATTAGATGAAGATAAAAGAATTCCCTTGAGTGTTTCATTGTTATAACCTGAACAGACAAAAAGATTTTCGTTTTTGGAAAGGGAATAGAACATAGGGCTTAAATCATATTCTTTTATCTCAAAGTTTTCCCCGTCAACTGAAGAAGCAATAACAGCAGATTGTTTCCAATTGCCATTTTGTGAATCATAAAAGGAGCACCCCCCTAATGCATAAAGGTTGCTTCCAATTTTGCAAAGCGATCTGAAATAAAATATTTCATCAGATGTTGATTTAATTGCTATTCCCCAAAGATTTCCATCACTGCTGAAATAAATGTTTCCTCCCGTAGGGAATGTGTCTGTAATAGCAATAAATTTTCCGTCTATGACAGAAATATCGATAAAATTGTCTGATTCAAAGAAACTAACTTTGTTCCATACAAATCCGTCAAAACTTCTTAACACTGTCGCTCCATTTCCAACAGCAAGGAAAACTTGTCCATTAAACGCTATTGAATTGATATCTGCGCTTGTGTTGGTTAAATGTTTTTCCCAAATTTTTCCATCATAACTGGAAAGAATCGTTCCGCAGTTTCCTACGGCATAATATTTTCCGTCAGCAAAAATAACTTTGTTGATATCCTCGCCAGTTGGATATGGATTAACCCATTGCCAAGAGGGCGAAAGGTCTAATGAAAGAAATCTAAACTGAAATGTCAGGGTAAAAACTAAAATGAAGATTAAATTTTTTTCTTTTTTCAGCATTTCTATTTTCTCCTTAGGGGTCGCAGTTTAAAAGCTGCGACCCTTGAAAAATTACTGACAGCTGGGACAGTTATTAATATTATCTGTAAAGGCAAACATATATCCATCGCTTTGATAAGTCCCAGTATTAAGCCCTACTAATTTTACTTTCACACAACATTTTCCACAGGGTGAAGATCCTATTTTCCCTGTAAATTTTGTTCTGGAGATCCCTTTAAGATTTGCAACTAAGGAAAGGTTTCCGTTGCTATCTAAAAAATTTACCTCCCAAATCCTTATGAATTTGCTTGTTGAGTTGGCATAAAAGCTAATCGTAGAATTTGGAACAGCGCAAGAGGGTTGAATTCCTTTTCCGTAATTTTGCAACTGCGGAACAGATTGCACGCTTGAGAATTGAATTTCCCTGAAACGGGCAGAAGTATAGCAACTTTCATTTACATAAGCTGAAGATTTTAGCAACTGGTATCCTGGATTTCTTAGAAAAACGGGGTAAAAAGCAACATTGCCGGCACAAGGTGTAATCTGAGAACAAACAATAGGAGCACCGCTATTCGAAACTTTCCCTTTATAAGTCGTTTCAGACAGCCTCTGATTTATATTTATAGGTATATCAATAAAAGTAACACCAGGGTTGCTCGAAGGAATTGGATAATAAGCAGTTGCCCTTATAAATGCAGTTGGGAAAAGTAACGTTCCGTTAGGATTCTTGTAAGTTCTTAAACTTGTAGCACTCATCGTAACCACATTCAGCGTTGAAGATTCGTCGTTCCATATTGGGAAACTTGATGGACTAATTTCTTCCAACGCCCCCGGGGGATTTGGATAGCCATATCTAAAGCCTTTTTCTCTACAATAGTCCTCTAATGGACCCGCCTCCCACATAAGGCCTGCTGTAGATCCAGTATCATTATTAATAACTAAAATCCTTGTTGCATCAAAATAGTTGGGAAAGGGTGAATTAGGAATTCTTATTTTTATCTCAGAGGATGTCTTGCTAATAATGTAAGCATTTGAATATTTTGTAATTCCCCCATGAACAACACGAAAGAGAACTGAGACATTTGATGGAAAATTGCCAGTCAAAATAGCATTAGGATGCGAACATTCATTTATGCCCATTTGTCCAGAACACCATGGAGGATCAGCATGAACGCTTATGTCTGTAATAACAGGAGCAATAGTCAAGCATTCATTTGGTTCTGGGGTCTTCACTCCAAAAGGATCTTCAATAAGTTTTCTACTTATAATCCAAACAGAAACATCATCAATATCAAATGTTGTTGTCAACAATGAATTGGTAGTATTGCAAGCAAATTGAAGTCTATATTCTCCCCCTTGTTGAACATCAACTCCAACCTCAAGAGGAATTTGACATAGAGCCCAATTGTCAATAGCAGATAAATTGCTTAATGTTTTTAGGGTTAAAATGCTTCCATCTTCTAAGTTGATTAGATTAACACATAGTGTATCTGCTTGAGAAGTTATAGTTTTCTCTGTTAACACTCTGTAGAAAAAAGAAATTGTTACTATTCCTTGAGCATCCTCAGCAACAGGAAAATATTGTGACAGCTTTTGTGAAATGCTTCTTTGTCCTCCAAACCTTGCAAAATTAAAAAAACTCCTTGTCATCGTCTCTTCATCAAGAAACAAATCATCAATACTAAGAATAGGAGATAAAGATTCCCTTTCCCAATAAAAGTCAGCGTAATTGCCCTCAAAGTCTCCTGCCAAAAGTACATTGCTGGCACTTATTATTTCTGGACATCGAACAATCTGCCCTGAAATGTCAACAAGTTCGCCTTCTATACTATGAGGACCTGGAGTCAAATCTTCTGATGAAAAAATCGTCTCTACTCTATTTTTGCCAAAACTTTCGGAAGCCAATTTCCCATCGATGTAAATTGCCATTGAAGCAATTCCATCCACGGCAGAGCCAATCGCGGAAATAGTTGTTGACCCACTAACAGTAAAAAGATCATCAAAGGGAGGCTTTGGATAAAGACACCCTGTTTTTGGAGAAATGAACATTATCTGAGGACTTCCAGTTGTTCCGGGAAGAATTGAACACTTAAAGCTGATATCGTCTAAATAAAAAGAGGTTGGTTTTGTTTTATCAGTTATTGCAGTAAAAATAATATTTAGAAGGTAGCCTCCAAACGGAGGCAAATCTATTTCATAATAAGTCCATTCATAAGCAGGGGTTAAATTGCTAAAACTCACAGGCTCGAATATGGTATCACCTGACATATTGCAAATTTTAACATTGAGAAAATCTGAGGCAGTCGGGTCGTTTCCGGTGGGTTTAATCTTGTAAAAAAATCCAAGTTTTTCTGCGGTAACACCAATGGGCACTAATACTGATTGTTTTAAGATGTCTTCTTCATTGTTGGAGCCTCCCAATTTACACAGTTTATTGCCTGAATGGGGTGAGTTTTGATCTCCTTTCCCTCCAATTACCATCCCATTTCCATTTTTGCTTGAAGTTTCCCATGGCGTAATTGAATGACCTGCTTCAAAGCCTCCATTTTCAATAAGTTCAATTTCAGTTACTTCCTCAGAATACAATTCAATAACACCAAAACATCCAATTAAAATGGAAATAATTATAATCATCTTTTTCATCTGACCCTCCTTTAGCCAAAAAATCCCTTTTTAACGCTTCGTCCACAATTTTTTCTGTTTTGGGATTTTGGCGGGGGGCGGGCGAATTTCTCTCTGAATGGTTGTTTTGATTGATTGATTGATTGATTGATTGATTGATTGAGCAAAAGTTATGCCAACTTCTGTTTTGGAAAGTTTCAAGTTGTTTGAACTTATCAAGCCAAACAAGGCAACCTCCGCTGGTTTCAATATAATCCTTTTAAAGCAAATTTGTCAAGGAAAAAAACCTGCTTGCTTGTAAAAAAAGGTATATGGTTTAGGGAAAACATAGATTGAAATAATAATTTTTGCAGAAAAGATTGTGATTCAATTTGCTTGGCGAAGCCAAGGGCGTCCCGACGCCGATGGGCAAAATGCAAGGAATATGAGGGGCTGCACCAATGCCGCCGTAAAAATTCAAGGAATTAAAGCAATTTTTCAATTGCTTTAAGCCGTAGAATTTAAGGCGGTAGCGACCTCTGAGATCCTTCAAGGAAAAAAGCTGCGAAGAAAAATCAGGATAAACGCAGCAGTTTGTCCGTTGCCGTCGGCGCATAATTGAGTGATGAGGAGGATTGGACAAGTTAGAGCAAATGGCTTCCGAAAAGACGAAGTCTTTGCGGATGACAAAAGAGAAGTCTTGAAAAGCGCTTGCGCTTTTAAGAGACTTTGATTTTTGTCAGCAGAAAAACGCAAAGCGTTTTTTGAGCCATTTGCGGAGTTGGGTTGAGAGGAAACCTCACCCCCGCCCTCTCCTGAGATGAGAGGGGGATTAAAAGGAAGACTGCTTCGCTTGTCATCGCTTCAAAGGATGGCTCGCAGTGACTGCGTCTTTAGGCGGAAACCTCACCCCGCCCTCTCCTGAAAGGCGAGGGTTGTTTTTATCCCAAATTTGCCATTAAGAAAACTTTAACAAAAGATTAGAGATTGATTGGAAAAATGGAAATTTTGCAAAAAGATTTTTGATTATGTTTCAGGTTGCCGAAGGCAAACTGCCTGCCGACCTGCTACACCATTTTTAGAACTACTAAAAAACCCTAAAATCCAAAATCTGTAATAAGTTTTATCTAACGACCAACAACTAAGAACCAAAAAAATTCACTTACTAAAAATTTCCACAATGTTCCAGTTTTATCCTACATACCATTTTATTTAGAATCAATGTCGGATTTTGGGAATTTATTAGGGCTTGACTTTATAGCATAATTGCTATATAGTAATATATCTTGATACTTGCAATGCCAAGCAATGGGCTTGTTGTTGAGTAATAAGGGATCAATAAGGAAATATATTTCTTAACTGTTTGTATTAGATAATTAGTGGTAGCGGAGAAAAAGATGGCGGAAAAAATCTCAGAAACTGCACGGTTTTTTAAAGACATAGGCAACCCTGTAAGGTTAAAAATTATCCTTTTTCTGATGGAAGGAGAAAAATGTCTTTGCGAGATATTGCCAAACTTCAAAATTGCACAACCAACTATGTCCCGCCATCTATCAGTCCTTAAAGAACACAAAATAATCAAATGCAACAGGGATGGGAACAGAATTTTCTACAAAATATGCGATGATAGAATCCCTATTGTGTTAAAAGCACTCAATTTTAAAATATCAAATGTAAAAAAGGTGGCAAAATGTCAAAGGAAAAATTAGTCAAACTCTTAATTATCGTTTTCATTTTTCTTGTTTTTTATTTTACCCCATTTCAGAGCGACAGAATAAAAGGCGCTGTCCTTGAATCTCTGCTTATGCTTCAGGAATACACAAGACATCACATACTTTTATGTCTTGTCCCCGCTTTTTTGATAGCAGGCGGAATAGCAGTTTTTCTGAGCAAAGAGGCGGTTTTAAAATATTTTGGTCCCAAAACCCCAAAATATCTTTCATACAGTGTCGCTTCCGTTTCAGGAACAATTCTTTCGGTTTGCTCCTGCACTATTCTTCCGCTTTTCGGAGGAATTTATTATAGAGGAGCCGGTCTTGGGCCGGGAATGACATTTCTCTATTCTGGGCCTGCTATCAATGTTCTTGCCATAGTTTTGACTGCAAGGGTTTTGGGATGGCAGATAGGTCTTGCAAGGGCTCTGGGAGCAATTTTTATGGGAATTGTAATAGGGCTTTTGATGCACCTAATTTTCATCAAAGAGGAACAGCAGAGAGCCGAAGGCAACGGAGAATTCATCACCAGCGAGAACGAAGAGCGTTCTCTTTTGAAAAATGGGATTTTTTTCTTCTCCTTAATTGCTATTCTGGTATTTTTGAATTGGGGAGAACCGGTTAGCTTGATCGTCAAAACCACTGATGGAAATATTGTTTCCGGAACAAGGGTTTTGACCGATGAGAGCAAATTAGTATTAAAAACAGAAAACAACGAAGAAATTTCAATCCCCAAAAATCAGATTTCAAGTTTGAACTATCCTGAAAATCTTTATTCA
>JAAZNT010000108.1 GCA_012798145.1 Thermoanaerobaculaceae bacterium
GAAACATTTCAGCAAGAAGAGAGAGAGGCTTTTTTGACATGTTTTCCTGAAGAAGAGTCCATCCAGAAGGAGCGCCGGGTTTAAGATAAAGGTTTACAGCGATGTTCATTTCACCTCTTTTGAGCGCTCTGAAAATTTCTCCTTCTGGCCAGATTTCTTCATCTTTTTCTTCTTGTTTTTTTGGGGGAGGCGAACTTTTTTCGGGAGTTTTTTCAACCTGAATGCCTTCCCTCCTCATTTGCTCTCTTGCAATCTCCGCCCTCATCTCATCTCCAGCAGATGAGAATAAATTAGCGGCTTTCTCCCACTCTTTCACCAACAGATAGAGTTTTGCAGCATCAAGCGGTTTATTTGCTCTCTCGTAACACTGCGCCGCGTCTTTGTATGATTTTGCGCACACAAGCGCTCTCGCCGCTGATGCATAATCTCCAAGAGAAATAAAGGCAGAGGCAGCTTCCCTGTACTGGCCACTTTCAAGAAACTCTCTTGCTCTTTCCGATCTCTCTTTCGCTTTATCAAACATCTAAAATTCTATCCTTCGCTTTTATTTTACACAAAAAGCGCCGTTGTTGCAATTATTGTTTTAAAATTAGATTATCAAAAAAACTATTCTTCCATTTCAACAACAAAATTTGTCCAAGTAATTTTAACGCCTGCTTTTTTTCTTATTTTCTTGATAACAAAATCAAGGATTTTTTCATAACTTTCCCCCTCAACAATTACAATCATATCTTGCTCTCCAGCGGTAAGCTCTGCGGAAATCACCTCCGCCATTTGGGTCAGGTCCTCTTTGATCTTTTTTTCAAACCCCGGATCAATACAAACTCTTACATACGCTCTCGCCATCTGCCACCTCCTGAGTTATTTTATCAAACTCTATTCCAAAAGTCTTATTTTCAACTTAAAAGATATGGTTTGCTTCTCCTTTAAAATAATTATGCCTTCTTTTTTGAAAAAATCTTGATCGCTCTTGCTGTAATCAGGAAGCCCGTTCCATGGTTCTATACACAAAAACCGAGCGTCTTTTTTCTTCCAAAGACCAAGATAACTAAACCCATTAAAATCAACTTCTATTTTGGGTCTTTCAGAATCTTGTTTATGCAAAACAACTTTTCTTGATAGAAGTTTATTCAAAATAACTGCATCATTTGCAAAAAGTTCTTCGGAGAGAGGAAGGATTTTATCTTTCAGCAAAAACATTTCTCTTCCTGTTATCAACCCATTTTCCAAACGAAGCAGTTCACACTTTTCTTCTTTTTCAAAAACTATGCAGTATTCATTTAGTTTCTCTTCATTTTCGAAGGGACAGACAAAAGCAGGATGAAACCCCAAAGAAAATGGCATTTTTATATTTTCCTTATTTGTAATATTCGCTCCTATTGCAAGTTCGTTCCCGACAATTTCATAACTAATCCTTAAGAAAAATTTGAACGGATACATTTTCAGAGTTTCTTCGTTTTCTTGAAAAATGAATGAAATTTTTTGCTCATCTGCCCCATCAAAGGTAAAAAGCGAATCTCTTGCAAAGCCGTGTTGGTTTAAGCTGAAAAAGGAATCTCTTATTTTGTATTTATTATCTTTTAGTTTCCCCACGATAGGAAATAGAATTGGAGAACGCCTTTGCCAAAATTTAGGGTCGCCACTCCACAGAAACTCTTTTTTAAGTTTCTTGCTGAAAAAGGATACAAGTTCCGCACCCTTTGAATCCGCAGTTATTCTTAAAAAATCGTTTTCAACCGAAATTTCCATTTGCAGTCCAAAAAGAATGAGCCCCTTAAAGGGGCTCATCTTTTAACTTATAATAAGAACCTATTCAAGTTCTATCGTGTCGCCAAGTTTGATTTCTTCCGAAGAAACAATTACTTTCAGGCAGGATGTTTCCCCTTGCGTTGTTAAAACAACCGCTTCACCAACATACTTTCTGATAGCTGAAATGCCTTCTGTTGGTTCAACTTCCATCCTTCTTACATCTGATGGAATTCTGCTGTCACCTTTTTCAGTTTCAAGTTCATTCATTGTCGGTTCACTGCTTTCCAACGAGACATTTTCGGGAAGGCGTGAATCTTTTTTCTTTGAGATCTCTTTGTTAGGATTCTTTATTTTTCCCTGTTTTTTAAGGTCGCTTCTAAAGAGATCCTTTTCAGCCACATCTATCCTTTGTTGTTTGAAAAGGTCGCTGATAGAATTGACGAGGGTGTCTTCTCCAGCAGAATACCTGTAAATCCAGAATTTGTCCCCCGGTAGAACTCTCTGATTGGCGCCAAGGTCAGCATAGAGTATTGAGTGCTGTCCATTGCTTTCTATTCTGTCATCGCTCCAAATGATTTTTCCTTTGACTTTTCCTGTGTCGCTGTAGCAAAGCGGGAGCTCTTCTGATGCCTTAACATTCCAAGGAATTGGAATAGGAGAAAAAGGCAAAAGAGCCATTCCGTATCTTACCTCATCGCAGGAAAGAGTTATTTTGGCAATTGAGGTTCTCTCCCTCACGCACAAAACTTTAACTCTCCCAACTTTTTCATACAATTTTCCCATATACTTGCCTGAAACTGAATGATAAATAGGAGGTC
>JAAZNT010000109.1 GCA_012798145.1 Thermoanaerobaculaceae bacterium
CCAGAAAAAGAAGATTATTTCTTTTTTATTTTGGATTTTGCAAAAAAAAGAGGAATTCCCCTTACGATGAGGGGAGGCGGCTCGGGGCTTGCGGGACAGAGCGTTGGCAGGGGAATAGTCGTTGACCACTCCCGATTTATGAAGAATTTTGAAATAAAAGACAGCGAAATTCTTACCGAGATGGGAGTGGTTCTTTCCCATTTGAACAGGGCGCTTTCCGAAAAGAACCTCTTTTTTCCCCCAGACCCTTCTTCTTCAGATTTCTGCACATTGGGAGGAATGATAGGCAACAATTCAAAAGGCGCGAGAAGCGTCAAATACGGCGGAACTTCAAAATATATCAACTATCTTGACATTCTCCTTTCAGACGGTTCAAAAGCAAGAATTGAAAACAAAGCGCTACTGCCTTGCCAGTTTGAACACAAAAAATTAAGACAAATAGCTCAGTTGATTGAAAACAACAGAGAGTTGATAATCTCAAAATGGCCCAAAAGCAGGGCAAACACCTCAGGATACAACCTCAAAGAGTGTCTTGGCGAAAAAGGAAAAATAAACCTCCTTCCTCTTTTTGTCGGCTCTGAAGGAACTCTCGCAATTTTCCTTCGCGCCTCACTGAAAGCAAGAAAAATCCCTTCTGAGAGGTCGCTTGCGATTGCGGAATTTTCCTCTCTTGAAGAAGCGACTCAGGGAGTTCTTGAAATAGCGCCTTTTACCCCCTCCGCCCTTGAACTTCTTGACAAAAGTTTCATTGATATAGTCAGAAAAGGTTATGGAGATTTTCCCCTGCCGATCTCTTCAGAGTGCAATTCAATCCTCATTGTTGAAACAGACGGGGAAGAGGGCGAATCAGAAGAGACCCTCAACAAAATTTTGAAAAGCGTTTCTTCCGGCGCAAAATTTATCAAAGCAGAATCTCCTTACCAGAAAAACAAAATCTGGGCTTTCAGAAAAGCGGCAAGCCCTCTCTTAAACAAAGGCAAAGGAAAACTAAAATCTGTGAGAATAATTGAAGACGGAGGCGTTCCGATACAAAACATCCCTCTTTATGTGGAAGGGGTAAAAGAAATATTAAACCAGAAGAATATTGAAATGGTTATATTCGGACACAGCGGAGACGGCAATTTCCATATAAATCCTTTAATGGATATGACAAGCAAAGAACACTTCAACGCCGTTCCTGAAATAATTGAAAAAACCGCCAAACTCCTTTCGTCTTTAAATGGAACGCTTGCAGGCGAACACGGTGATGGAAGGTTGCGCGCTCCATACCTGAAAATAATTTACGGGGATTTGACAGACCTATTTTTAAAGATCCGGGAAATCCTTGACCCTCACAATATCCTTAATCCCGGCGTGAAGGTCTCAAAAAATCCCGATTATGTAACAGACAATTTCAGGTTCACACCCTTCTACAAAAGGGTTGAACTTAAAGGAGAACTTTCGCAGGAAAAATGGCTTGTTGAAATAGAAAGATGCCACGGATGCGGAACCTGCAGAGATTTCTGCCCTACTGCAAAAGCGCTCAACTACGACCCGCTTTCAAGCAGGGGCAGGGCTCATTTCCTCCAGTCTGTTCTTGACGGAACTCTTTCCGAAAAAGAGATTGAAAAAGAGATAAATATCTTTGACTCCTGCCTCTCCTGCGGGGAATGTTTAAAGAACTGCCCCACATCTGTTGACATATCGCCAATCGCTTCTCTCGTTTTAAAAAACTATTCGCCCGCTCTTACAAAAATAAAAAACAAGATCTACACTGCTTTCTCTTCCCTTCCCTACAAAACAAACCCTTTAATCAATTCCCTTTCGGGAAGTATTATGAAATTAAGATCCGCAAGATTTCTTGCAGAAAAAACGCTCGGCTTTAGAAGAGACCTCAAACTTGACCTCCAAAGCGCCTCATTCGCATTTAGCCCCGAAAAAGAATACATCTTCAATGAAGGCAAAAAAGAGGTAGCGCTTTTCTACGGTTGTTTCGGAAATATTTACAACAAAGAGGGAGAAACTCTTCTTGCTGTCAGAATTCTTCAGAAACTCGGAATAACAGTAATCGTCCCGCCACAGGCTTGCTGTGGAGTAAGCAAAATCTCAAGAGGATTATTTGAAAGCGCCGCCGAAGATGTTTTCTTCATTGAGAAGAATTTCATCAAATACGCCGAAAAAGGAACTCCGATAGTCTACACCGCCCCCTCCTGCGGGCTATCAATCGTGAAAGAACACCCTCTTTTCTTCCAATCCCCTGAATCAGAGAAAATTTCTTCAAAGACGATTTACCTCTCCCAATTTTTATACAACTTCATTCTCGAAAACAAAGTAGCGCTGAAGCCCTACGAAAAATCTTTCGTCTATCAAACCCCCTGCCACTCAATGATTCTCAATGCAGATGAAAGCGACATAAAACTTCTCACCCTGATCCCCCAAATAAAATTTCTTGGCAAAACATCAAGTTGTTGCGGGCTTTCGGGAACTTACGGGCTTCAAATGAAAAACTTTCCCGTTTCTGAAAGATTAAGTTTTTCACTTAAAAAAGAACTTGAAAAAACAAAAAGCGACTTTATCGTAACCCCCTGCGGTTCCTGCAAAATTCAGGTTTCAAATCTCACAGAAACCGAAGTTGTTCACCCCCTCACAATTCTCTCCCATTCCATTCTTTAATTGAAATAAGATCGCCCCTCTGACCGCCTTTTCATAGAGACTTCCAACCCGGTTAACAGAAGGAAACTCTATGTGAAAGTTGGGTTGTTTAATGCAGGAGTTGGGAGGGATTTTACAGGAGTTGGGGTTTCATCTGTGAAACATAGGAAGCCTTCTGCAAGAGTCGGGGGCTTTTCTGCAAGAGTCGGGGTGGATTCTGCAAGAGTTGGGAACGATTCTGCAAGAGTTGGGAACGATTCTGCAAGAGTTGGGGGCTTCTCTGCAAGAGTTGGGAGTTTCTCTGCAACAGTTGGGAGCGATTCTGCAACAGTTGGGAGCGATTCTGCAAGAGTTGGGAACGATTCTGCAACAGTTGGGAGCGATTCTGCAAGAGTTGGGAGCGATTCTGCAAGAGTTGGGAACGATTCTGCAACAGTTGGGAGCGATTCTGCAAGAGTTGGGAGCGATTCTGCAAGAGTTGGGA
>JAAZNT010000110.1 GCA_012798145.1 Thermoanaerobaculaceae bacterium
AGAGCGACTACGGGCAGATTTTCGTCAATAAGGGCGATAGGTCCGTGCTTCATTTCGCCGGCGGGGTAGCCTTCGGCGTGGATATACGATATTTCTTTAAGTTTAAGCGCTCCTTCAAGGGCTATAGGGTAGTGAATCCCCCTTCCAAGGTAAAGGAAATTGTTGAATCTTGAATAACTTTTTGCGATCTTTTCAATATCCTTTTCAAGTTTCAATGTTTCTTCGGCAAGTTTTGGAATTTGCATCAGCGATTCAATATATCTTGATCTTTGTTCTTTTGAATTTGTATTCTTTATTTCAGAAAGGCGCAAAGCAAAAAGGATTATGGCGATAAGTTGAGTGGTAAAAGCTTTTGTTGAAGCGACTCCAATTTCTGGACCGGCGTGGGTGAAGATAGTTCCGTCCGCTTCTCTTGTTAGCATAGAGCCAACAACATTGCAGATTGCAAGAGTTTTAGCGTTTTTTGATTTGGCTTCCCTCAAAGCCGCGAGCGTGTCTGCAGTTTCCCCAGATTGGCTCACAAAGATAGTCAAATCCTTTTCTGAAAGGAGAGGGTCTCTGTATCTGAATTCTGATGCGTAATCCACGAAACAAGGCGTTTTGGCAACCTCTTCGACAATATATCTTCCGCAAAGAGAAGCGTGCAGCGATGTCCCGCAGGCAACAAAGTGAACTGCTTCGCATTCCTTGATTTTATCTTCAAGGTCACTCAATTCTTCAAGATATACGCTTCCTCTTTCAACAGAGAGTCTTCCAACAAGCGTGTCTCTCAAAGCCCTCGGCTGTTCAACAATCTCCTTTTCCATAAAATGTTTAAAGCCCGCTTTTTCCGCCTGAATTGGATTCCAAGTTATCCTTTGAGGGAATTTAGATTTAATTTTCCCGTCAAAGTCTGTTATAAGAACTTTTTTTTCAGTGACTTCGGCGACTTCTCCGTCGTCAAGATAAATAATGTTTCTTGTGTGGTGAAGAATTGCGGGAATGTCTGAAGCGACAAAATTTTCATTTTCTCCCAAACCTATTACTATTGGGGGTCCCATCCTCGCGGCTACAATTTTTCCTGTATTTCTTAAAGAAGCGGCTGCGAAAGCGTAAATTCCTTTGAGTTTTTTGCACACATTTCTCATTGCTGCAAGAAGGTCGTCTTTTTCCTCTTCAAGAAGATGAGCAACAACTTCAGTGTCTGTCTCTGTCTTAAAAATATGTCCCCTTTTTTCAAGTTGTTGTTTAAGTTCAGTATAATTCTCAAGGATCCCATTGTGAACGACAACGATCTCTTTCTTGCAGTCTGTGTGAGGATGAGCGTTTTCTTCCGTAGGTCTGCCGTGTGTTGCCCATCTTGTATGTCCAAGCCCGTAATCGCCCGATATATTCTTTACTGCTATTTTTTCTTCAAGGTTTATGATTTTTCCAGCCGACCTTTCAGTGAAGAGTTTATCCTTGTCTATGATCGCTATTCCAGCACTGTCATAGCCCCTGTATTCAAGTTTTTTCAACCCTTCAAGAAGTATTTCAAGGGGTGATTTTGGACCTATGTATCCTACAATGCCGCACATTATCTGTTCTCCTAATCCATATCCATAGGGTCTTCTTTTCTCATTTTTGGAGGCTCATAACTTTTTTCCAACGGTTTTTCGTTGAAGAGAAAATAGAGCCCTTCGTGCCGCAAAGAAAAGCGCTTTTTTTCTTTTCTTATAAGCGACGCCTCTTCCATCCAACTCAAATATGAAGCGGTAGCCCCGAGCGTTATTCCCATTTTTTCTGATATTTGCGTCAGAGTCAACGGTTCATCGCTTTTTGCTATAATCTTTGCCACATCAATTAAAGAAGACCTTCCCCTTGCCATCAAAAGAGCGCTTTCCCATTCGTAAAGAAGATTTTTCAGGAAAAGTTCCCTGTTTGATCTAATCGTAGAGTAAAGAGGCGGAAGAGCGCCGTCGGAAAGTAAATCAACTTTTGAATACTTTATTCCTTCTTTTGAGAAAAGAGAACAAAATTTTTTAAAAGATTTAATAAACCTTGTTTCAAATAAAATCGGTTTTCCTTCAACGGCTCTTATAAAATTATTGAAAAGATTTTTTTTTCTTCTCGGCGACAAAAGATAATGAGAATTATAAATTGTGGTTGGATTTTCCCCCTTTTTTTCTTCTAAGAAAGTTGTTATTTCCGCTATTGTGTCGTAAAGAGCGTTGAAAGAGTTGAAAGCAGTTTTGGGAAGAGGGTATCCATAATCGACTCTAACCAAAAGCGGTTCTCGTTTGTCCCATTTTTCAAATTCGTTGAAATAGCCATTCATCAAAGTTTATTAAACACTTTATTTCCTGTTTTTGTCAAGGAAGAAATGGATTGAAGTGAAAAAGTGCGGAAAGTGTTGGAAAAGATCCAAAGTGAAGGTGTTTATCAACCCAGATTTTTTATTAAAAAAACTTTAACAAGCGAACAGAGATTGATTTGGGGAAAATGGAAGATAGTCACTCGTTTGATGTTTTAAAAGAGATTGATGAGCTTTAGGCAGGCTGGAAATGGCGAAGCCATTTACTTCAGGTTGCCGAAGGCAAACTGCCTGCCGATTGTTTGATTTGTTATC
>JAAZNT010000111.1 GCA_012798145.1 Thermoanaerobaculaceae bacterium
GATTTAAAAGAGCAACAGTCTTTTTTCTATAATGAAAAACTCCCACCACAAATTCCTGCAACGCCACATCAAAACCTTCTGGAGGTGGCTCAAGCGAAAGAATGTCAACTTCCACAACATGGTCAATTCCATCAACTCTCAATCCGAAAAGATCTCCCTCTTTTTCAAGAACTACTATTTTTCGCGTCAAAGAATCTTCTCTTTTTTGAAGCTTCATTCTTTCAAGGACATCTATCACTCCTACAATTCTTCCTCTCAAAGAAAAAATGCCTTTTAGAAATGGCGGAACAAAAGGAATAGGAGTAAGTCCTCTGTCTTCAATTATCTGTGAAAGCTCTCCAATCGGTATGGCATATCTGTTTCTTCCAACTTTGAAGATCAGAAGTTTTTCAATCTTTTTTTCTTTCTGTTTTTTTGCTTCAGTTTCTTCGGTTGAAGGCAGAGGAATTTCTAAATCCTGAGTTTCTATGGGAACTACCGCTTGCTTCAGCGCTTCTTTGACAACCTCATTCAATTTTTCATCAGCGGTTTTTGATTTTTTCTTTTCTGCCGTTTCTGAAGGAGTTTGTTTTTTATCTGTCAAAACGGGCTCAATCTTATCTTCTTTTTTGGGATTCAACTCTTCTTGCTTTTCAATCTTCTCATCGGAAACAGATTTATGCGCGCCCTTTTTGGCTTTTTTCCTAATCTTTGCTAAATCCACGACATTCCTCCAAAGTATTTTATTATAATCTAACTTACTAATATAGGCAAAAATCAAAATTTGAATTTTTTCTTCATTTCTTCTTTTGCTATTTGAGAATGCCTTCTAATTGTCGTCTCAGAAATTTTGAGTTGTTTGGAAATTTCCGAATCATCAAATCCCAAAATTTCTCTTAAAATGAAAACCAATCTTCTTTTTGGAGGAAGAGAGTTGGCAAACTGGTAAATTTCTTTTATTTCCAATGATTTACCTTCAATTGATAATTCAACTGTCTCTTCTGGAATCTCTTCAAACGAAATTTCTGTTCTTCTTTTTTTAAGAAAAGTATAAGACCTTCTTATCGCAATTTGTCTTAAAAAAGGAAATGGATCCCCTTCTTTGACTCTCTTTATTGCAAGGAAAAATCTGTAAAAAGTCTCCTGAAGAATCTCCTCCGTGTCGGCATAGTTAAGAGTGATTTGATAGATCAATCTAAATAGAGGGGGCGTGAAAATTCTTACCAATTCTTCAAAGGATTTTTCATCGCCTTCTCGGGATTTCTTTAAAAGGTCGTTTATCTTTTGAACTTCTCCGTCCATAACGGAGTTAGTATAAACTTGTATTGCCTCTGTTGTCCACTGCTACCACTGTGTAAAAAAGAGGAGGCGAAGTAGATGAGTCGCAATAAACCGCTCCTTCTTCGCAAGAAGGGAGAGGAACAGAAAGCAACATAGGATTTAAAGGCGAAACAGCGTTTGACGGAGAAATATGGTCTTTTGACGAGGTTATCGGATAAAAACCATAAAGTTTGTAGTTGGTTATAAGATTTGTTTGCTTGCCGTCAATTGTGGTAGTGACGGGGTCAAAGAAGATCAAAGTAGCGCCCGTTGTTTCAGATTTTTGAATTCTTAAAGTCATCACTGGCGAAGGAGGTTGATGCGAAGCGGAAGATCTGTTTCCATTGCTGTCTTTTGCAACCACCAAATAAGTAACAATATTCCCCAAATTGACCGCACCTGAGTCTGTGTATGTATTTTCGCCTTCAACAGCGCCGACATTAATTTTAGCGTTTGGATAAGCCAAACTTACTGTATCAAGATTATAGTTAAACTGGTTGACAACCCTGTAAATATCAAAAGAGACAACCGTTATTGGATCCCCCTTTATATCAACCTGCGGTTTGGTCCACTTAAGGATTAAGTCATTTCCGGACCGCTCTACCATAAGATCCGTTATCATCGCCGGGATTCTAACAGCCACAGGATAATTGGTGGGCTTCCCTATCGCTTCATTTGAATAGGCGCTCTCCTTCCCGGAACTGTTTGTCGCTGTCAAAGCAAAATAATAGTTGACATTGGTTGACAGTCCGCTTATTGTAGTTGATGTTGTAGTTTTCGGATATGTTTGGCTGTTTGTGTACACATTAGAAGAAGTTCCCCAATAAAGCTTGTAATAACTTAAATCGGTTTCACTGTTTGCATTCCAACTTATCTTCAACGAATCTCCAAGCCCGAGGTCAACAACTCTCAAGCCAGTCGGAGCAGCAGGAGGATTCGGGTTGGTGGGGGTTGCCTGAGCAATATTTGACGAAGCGCTTTCAAAACCTTCTGAGTCAACTGAAGTAACATAGTAATAATAGGTTGTTCCATTTGTGAGCCCGCTGTCAGAGTAACTTGAAGATGGATATAATACTAATGAAGAATTTATTTTTGAAAATGTATTGCCGTCCAAAGACCTGTAAATATTGTAACCATAGGGAGCAACGGAAGGATGCTGCCAGTTCAAATTAGCGCTCTGGTTGCCAGCATCAGCAGAAAGGCTTAGGGGTTTTGGAACATCGGGAAGAAGAATCTTAGTTGTCGGGTCTCCGAGAAGAACAAGAGACAAGACAGGTCGTGAATTGGCGGAAGGTATCGCAAACCTTGCAGATTCAACAACATCCCCGATTGTCCTTTTTTTAGATACTCCAAAAAGTGAGTTGAAAAAAGGTGTTGTAAAAGCTTCATCTTCATTTAAATAGCTTATGGTGGTATAGCCGGTGGAACCGATCACTCCCCTGTCTGACGCATTAAGAAATGCTTCAA
>JAAZNT010000112.1 GCA_012798145.1 Thermoanaerobaculaceae bacterium
GGAAATATGCGGGGGGTCAGCGGGCTGTTGGTTTTTATTTGGGAAATAAAGAATGACAAGAACTTTAAGATAATAGAATGTAGAAATAACCGCTCCGAGCAAGCCGATGGCGGCAATCCAATAAAAGAATTTGCTTCCTTGGACAACTATATTTGAAAAAACATAAAATTTCCCAAGAAAACCAGCGGTCAAAGGTATTCCCATAAGACTTAAAAAATTTATTGACAAAAGTGAAGCAAAGACAGGCGATGATGTTCCAAGCCCGGAAAAAACAAGAAGACTTTCATCCATTGTAGATTTTTTTTCAACTGCCGATGCTACGGTAAAAGAGGCAATACTCATAAAGAGATAAGCTGCGACATAAAAAGAAAGCGCCTGCACCCCCCTGACTAAAAAATCTTCTTTTCCTGCAAGTGCTGAAATTCCAAGCGCCAAAAACCCCGCCTGAACAATGGAGGAATAAGCAAGAAGTCTCTTAAACTGCGATTGTGTGAGGGCTATAAAACTTCCAACAAAAATAGTGATGATTCCAATAATTGCAAAAAGAATTAGTCATTTTTGAGAAAGCAAAACGCTATATTGAACAATTTCCATAAAAATTCTCATGGTAGCTGCCACCGCCGCAGATTTCCCTCCTACTGAAAGAAATCCTGAAATAGGTGTTGGTGCCCCCTGATAAACATCCGGCGCCCAAAAATGAAATGGGACAAGAGAAAGTTTAAAGAAAAGTCCAATCAAAATGAGAACAAATCCAAGGAGGAGAAGCGGTTCGCCGTAGTTAAAAAGGTCCTGAGACAATACTTCAGCGATGTTCTTATATTTTAAAGAGGAAGTTGAACCGTAAACAAGCGCTATCCCGAGCAGCAAAATTGCAGAGGAGATAACTCCCAGAATAAAGTATTTCAAGGAAGATTCAACAGCATACTCCTGCTCTCTTAAAATTCCGCAAAGTATGTAAAAATTGATGGACATTAATTCAAGCCCTAAAAAGAACATCAGGAAATGGTTTGCGGTGGCTAAAATCACCATTCCGACGAATGAGAATATAACAAGGGGGTAAACTTCATTTATGTGCGATGAGTTCTTCTTTTCAAGGTAATCGGGCAGGATTATCAATGTAAAAAGGGTTGCGAAAAAGAAAATTAAGGAGAAGAAAATGCCCACTCCGTCAAAAGACAAAAGCGCCTTCGGGGCTGACTTTCCTCCTGAATTGATAATGTTCATAAGTGGGTAAAGAAAGAAAAAAGTAAGTGAGATGGAAGAAAATGACGAAAAAGTTGAAGATTTGATTTTCGCAAAGGCAGAAAGAATCAGAAGAAAAAGAGCAACTCCTGAAGAGCAAAGAATAGGCATTAAAGTATTTAAAGTTTCCATTTCCCTTCCTTAAAAGACAAAGAAATAAATTATAACAACAACAGCAACAAAGAAATAGAGAGCATAATTTCTAATGTAACCCGTTTGAGCAAGACGAAGCAGATGACCGGAAATTTCAGAAATGTGCGCTTGGAGATTCACCGCTCCATCAACAATCCATTTGTCAAACCAGGAGAGAGCTTCCGAGAGTTTCACAAAAGGTTTGATTACTAAAAAGTGATAAATTTCATCAACATAGTATTTGTTCAAAAGAAGGTTGTAAAGCGCTTTTGTCTTTTCAGCAA
>JAAZNT010000113.1 GCA_012798145.1 Thermoanaerobaculaceae bacterium
AACAAACGATTAGAGATTGATTAGAGAAAATGGAAGATAAGTGCACATAGGCGCTGGGGGGTGAGATGCAAGGAAGACGAGGGTGGGCAAACCGGAGGTGAACTTATGTTCATTGAGGATTTGACCCCCGAAGTCTGACGCAGCAGATTACCCCTCATCGCCGGTGCACTCGTTTGATGTTTTAAAAGGGATTGATTAGATTTAGGCAGGCTGAAAATGGCGAAGCCATTTACAGAAACATAATAAAAAAGATTCTGCAAAAGGGAATTTTGCAAGAAGATTTTTGATTATGTTTCAGGTTGCCGAAGGCAAACTGCCTGCCGATTGTTTGGTTTATTATCTTCCATTTTCTCTGATGAAAGTTGTTAGGAAAATTTGTTCTATTGACAAATTTATATTTAAATTGATAGGGAAAAGACAAGGCAGAAGTTCATTGATATTACTTAATATTGAGGGCAGTTTGCAAAATTCAGAAAAATATCTTTCAATTCCAATCCTCTTCTCCTTCAAAATAAGGAATCAATTCAGAATAATGTTTTCGCAAAATATCCAGAAGATGCTTTGGCATTTTCCAGCGGAAGTGAGCTTTAAGTATGTTTGGGGCGCGAATTATCCCTGCTTCTCTTCTGTGCAATATCCTTGAATATTCAATGCAATCATTATCAAATGCAAGCATTGGCATTCCACCTTTATTCAGTCTCATAACATTTGCAAATAGCGAATCTGTTTGTTGCATCCCAATGTGGTCGCCCATTCCGGGATTGCATGTGCAGATAACTCTTGGAGCTACTCGATTTCTGGTAAAAAGATGGTAATAACTTGTCGTTGCTTCTCCTGAAATTAATGTGAGTGAAAGAAATTTAGGTCCATGCGTCGGGGGATAATAATCAATTCTTTTGAAAAGATACACCCAAGCAAAAGTTTTAAAATCGGTGGGAATTGTTGACTCATCTCTCCAATCAATAGGTTGCCAGTAAAAGCTATCCGCCAAAAGCAGTTTTACAATTTGGAAATTATCATATGAATAATCTTGCAGCCAATGCAGGTTTATCGGATTTGATTTTAATGCAATTTCATTCCATATTTCTTCAATCTGGTGTTTGTAAAGGAAAGGCACTTTTGCTTTGAAAAAACAGTCGTAGCCATTTAAGTGGTAAAATTGAGAATTTTCCACATCGTATCCAATCGTATTGCAATTCCTTCCATACCAAGCGTCCAGATAAATAAAAGAATGAGAAAGCCCCGACCAATGTTTTATTGGACCTCCATCATCGCCCGCGCAGGCGTAAAGAAGAGAGTCTCTCAAAAATTGTCTTGAGAGAAAATCTTCTCGCATAAACCTTTCGGGGTCTTTATAAGCCCTATTGAGCCAAGAAGGAATTTTATACATATTTCTTAACAGGCTTCTTGGTATTCTTAAAAAGCAAAAGCAATTTTCATTTCTTTTATCACCAATCAAATTTACCATTTTAACCTCCAAATCCTACGATTCTGACATCTTTATTGATAGTGTTGTCCATTTTCTTTTTTTCATCCAAAGCAAGGGTTTTGACAAAATCAGAATCAATTGTTTCTTTCGTTCCCATTACAACTTTAATTTTGTGCAATTTCCTTGCTGCATTGGCGATCAACCCTCCGGAAAGTTCTATTTCAGCAAGGGCATTGATGTCAAAATCTTTGCTGTCCAGATTGTTTCTTGACATTTCTTTTTGCCAGATTTCAAACCTTTCTTCCTTTTTAGGAATTTTGTATTCAATAATCTCGTCAATTCTTCTCATTAGCGCAACGTCAAGTTCTTCATACAAATTGGTGTAAAGAATAATAGAAACCTTTCTTTTCTCAATAAGTTTCAAAAGATGGTTGACAAGGTTATTCCACCAAGCATGAATTTCACTGCCTCTTCTCTTCAAAAAAGAATCCGCTTCGTCAATAAGAATGATTGAATCATTTTCTTCGGCGTTTGAAAAAATTGACGAGATTATTTTTTCTGTTTCACCAATAAATTTGTCCAGAACATTTGATAAATCAAGGGTTATCAATCTCTTTTTAAGTTCTCCTGCTATAGCGTTTGCTGTAAGAGTTTTTCCTGTTCCGGGAGGTCCCCATAAAAGAATTGTGAAAGCAAAAGAAGGCTCAATCTTTTTAAGGGTCACGATATAATCAATTTTAAGTTTCGCCTCTTTGTCTAAAACCAAATCTGAAAGAGTCTTATCAGGAATTATTCCCATTTTTTGCTTTTTTTCAGAAAGCCGTTTTTTAAATTCCCTTTCCATTCTCTTTTCAAAAGGAAACTTAGGCCTATTCTCAAACTCTATTTCGCTTTCAACTTCAATGTTTAAAATCTCCCTGTAGCCCTTTTTTGTGAGCAAAATCGCCGGCTTTCCGTCGAAACATTTGAAACTGAGAAAAGAGTTATTTGAAGAATATTCAACAAGTTTTTCTCCCTCTTTCCTGTAATCTTCAAGAGGAATCTCAAGAGTTCTAAAAAGTCCGTAGATGTCTCCTATGCATTGTATGCTCATTTTATCTATAAAATTAAAGCA
>JAAZNT010000114.1 GCA_012798145.1 Thermoanaerobaculaceae bacterium
GCCCCACTCCCCTTCCCGAAACTTCAGTAACCTTATCGGAAGAGGAAAACCCCGGCTGGAATATAAGTTCAAGACACTCTTCCGGAGATAGGACAACGCTTTCTCCCACAATTCCTTTTTTGACAGCGGAAGCCCTGATTTTTTCGTAGTCAAGCCCTCTCCCATCGTCGGTAACTTCAATTACTATTGCGTTGCCTCTGTGGTAAGCTGATATTGAGAGAAGCCCTTCTGTGGGCTTGCCAATTTTCAGCCTTTCGGATGATGTTTCAAGGCCGTGGTCTATCGCATTTCTTATAATATGCACTAATGGGGTAACAAGTTCATCCATTATTCTCTTGTCAAGTTCTGTTTCGCCACCATACATCTCAATTGTGACTTCTTTGCCAAAACCTCTTGCTATCCTCCTCGCTGTTCTGTTAAGTTTGGAGAAAATCTGACCTATAGGAACCATTCTTATGTCAATTATGGACCTTTGCAAATCTTCAAGTTTCTTTTCCATTGAGCGAAGTTGCCGGGTTAGATCTCGATGAAGGTCTTCAAGTTCGCTTTTTCCGGAAATGGCTTCAGCAATTTTTTTGAAGGAAGATTTGATGATGCCAAGTTCCCCGACAAGCCCCATCACTTCGTCAAGTTTGGCTATGTCAACTTTAACACTGTTTGAAATTCCTTTTATGTCTTCCGCTTCTTCAGAAAAAGATTGTCCTTCTTCCTGCTCTACATTTTGGCTCTTATCGTCAATCTCTTCAGAAATTTCTTCCTTTTTAGAAGCGGCTTCCTTTTTATCAGGTTGTGGCGCGACTGAAGTTTCAATTAGACTTTCAACTTCACCGTTTGCCGGCGAAACAAGCGCCTCCACTGCTTTTTGTTCCAACTCGGTTCCAAAAAGAAGCCTAAAATGAATTCCTTCCGGAAGAGCGGGCTCAACAAGGGGAAGGGTGCTTATAACTTCTCCGTTATTGTTGAGACTTTCTGTCAAAGCCCTCAATCTTGTGTCAAAGTCTGAAAAATCGAAGCCAACTTTGATTCCGTAAATTTTGTTGCCTTCCTCAAGATTTTCTTTTAGTCTGTGCTCTTCATATTCTGTAAGAGATTTTAGCGTTTCTTCTGAAAGTTTGAGCGTTTTCTGCGTTGGCTGGGCTTTGACTGGCTCTGCTCCCATAGCGATGGCAATTTTTTCAAGCAAAGGAACGGGATCAGTTTTCTCTTCTCCTTTTCCAACATCAACGACAAGATTTCTTAAAACTTTTTTGGTTTCATCAAGGATGGAAAAAATCTCTTTACTGAATTTGATTTTCCCCATTCTGACTTTGTCAAGAAGACTTTCCATATCGTGGCTTACAGTTGTGATTTTTTCAAGCGACATCATAGATGCAAGCCCCTTCAGAGAGTGCATCTCTCTGAAAATTTTGTTGACAAGATCGGGCTTGATTTTCATAGACCTTTCAAATTGTTCGTATGCTTGCTCAACATCCTCGCTCAGAGATTCAAGGATCTCTTCCGCTTCTGAGATAAAATCTTTTATCGCTTTTTCCTGCGGCTTGTCCATTTCGCCTTTCTATGACAAAAACTGCTGAACGGTCGTTATCAGTTGTCCTTCGGTAAAAGGCTTTACAAGATATCCGTTTGCGCCTATCTCCAGTCCTCTTTTTCTGTCTTCTTCCGCCCCTTCTGTTGATATTATGACAATCGGGACAGTTTTATAGTTCGGATGCTGTCTCAAAAATGCTATAAGTTCAAGTCCGTTAATGTCGGGCATATTTATATCTGTTACGATGACGCTGAAGATGTTATCGGGAATAAGTTTTAAAGCGGCGAAACCACTTTCCGCTTCATAAACATCAACATCAAGGTGCTCATCAAGCGCGGCGGCGATCAAACTTCTCATTGGTCCCGAGTCTTCAACAACAAGAATCTTCGTTTTCATTCCGCCTCCAAGTGTATATTATGCAACGGCTATACCGCCCTTTGTCAACCACTTTCACAAAAATGAAATCTGGGGCTTTTCGGGAATTAGATTCATATCAAATGCCAAATCAAGAAAGATTTTCACCGCCTCTTTTCCCTTTTCGCCGTAATCAACAGTCCAATGATTGACATACATTGAAACAAAACTTTCCGCCTCGCTTTCGCTGATTCCTCTTCCGAAATCTTTTGCAAACTTTAGCGCTTCGCTCTTGTTTTTCAAAGAGTATTCAACCGATTCCCTCATTAACAAAGGAAATTTTTCAATAACATAAGGGGGAAGGTCCTTTCTTATTATGTTTCCACCAAGGGGCAGGGGCATTCCTGTCTTCTCCTTCCACCATTCACCCAAATCTTTTACAAGGAAAAAACCCTCTCTTTGGTGGGTTATCTGCCCTTCGTGTATTAAGATTCCAGCATCCGCTCTTCCTTCTCTTATTGCCTGCCC
>JAAZNT010000115.1 GCA_012798145.1 Thermoanaerobaculaceae bacterium
AATCTTTTAACCTTTTGATTGGTTACTTTTTAGCCACTCTTATTGGAGAAAAAGGAATCTCTTGAAAGAGGACAACCGCTCTTTTTCTTGCAAGTTCGAGGAGGGCAAGAAAGGTGATTACCATTTCGCTTCTTGTGATTTCTTTAAGAAGTTCATCAAAAACAGCGCTTTTCTTTTCTTTCAAAAATTCCATTATTTCATCAATTTTTTCATTGAGATTTTTTTCGTCAATTAATATTATCTTTTTGCCTCTGTCTTCTGCTCTTCTTACAATTTCTCTCAAGGAAGTTACAAGGTCCCATACGCCGACATCATAAACAGCGAGAGAATTTTCTTCACTTGGAGTTAAAGTTCTGTAAAATTGGTTTGAAGTGAGCGCTTCCTTTTCGCCAAGCATCTGTCCAATTTCAAGGAATTTTTTGTGTTCAACAAGTTGTTTTACAAGGATTTCCCTCGGATCTTCTTCTTCCTGCTCAACCGAAAGAGCGCTTTTGGGAAGAAGCATCTGGCTTTTTATGTAAATCAAAGTAGCAGCCATATTTATAAAATCTGCGGCGATGTAAAGGTTTAATTCTTTCATCCTTGAAATATATTGGTTGTATTGCCTTGTTATCAGCGAGATGGGGATATCGTAAATGTCAAGTTCGTTTCTGTCTATAAGATATAGCAAAAGGTCTAATGGCCCTTCAAAGACAGGAAGGGAGTATCTCGGTTCTTTGGCGTCAAACAAATTTATTTCTTCAACAATTTCAACCATATCAAAAATCCAAAAGTTGTATTATAATACTAAAACTGATTTAAGTTAAGATAGGAGGATACGATTATGTCAAAAGATAAGATTGCGGCGGCAAAGCAGAAACATACGGAAAAAATGCAGAAAACTTTGAAAGATAAGACTTTTCTTTCATCAACTTCGGGATATGATTTTGAGCCAATTTATACTCCTCTTGATGTTTCAGAAGAGAATTATATGGAAGATTTGAATTTTCCGGGCGAATATCCCTTCACGAGAGGCGTTCAGCCGACAATGTATAGGGGAAGATTCTGGACAATGCGTCAATATGCCGGGTTCGGAACAGCAAAAGAGTCAAACCAAAGATACAGGTATTTGATTGAGAAAGGGCAAACGGGTCTTTCGGTAGCGTTTGATCTTCCCACTCAAATGGGTCTTGATTCTGATGACCCCCTTTCTCAGGGAGAAGTGGGAAAAGTTGGAGTTGCCATTGACTCTCTTGACGATATGGAAATATTGTTCAAAGGCATTCCTCTTGACAAGGTTTCAACATCAATGACAATCAATTCAACCGCTTTTGTTCTTCTCGCCCTTTATATTGCGGTTGCAGAAAAACAGGGGGTTTCCTCTGATCTGTTATCAGGAACAATCCAAAATGATATTCTAAAAGAATACATAGCAAGGGGAACTTATGTTTTTCCTCCCTCCCCTTCCCTGCGGCTGATAACAGACATTTTTGAATACGCTGGAAAAAAGACTCCTAAATTCAACACGATATCAATTTCGGGTTATCACATAAGGGAAGCGGGCTCCTCGGCTGTTCAGGAAATTGCCTTCACATTCCTTGACGGAATAACTTATGTAAAAGCCGCCATTGAAAAAGGTCTTGATGTAAACGCATTTGGAGAAAGATTGTCTTTCTTTTTCAACGCCCACAACAACTTTATTGAAGAAATTGCAAAATTCAGGGCGGCAAGAAGATTGTGGGCAAAAATTATGAAGGAGAGATTCAAAGCGGACAACCCCAAAGCGCAGATGTTGCGCTTCCACACCCAGACCGCTGGCTGCACGCTCTTGGCTCAGCAACCCGATGTTAATGTTGTTAGAGTTACATTGCAGGCGCTTTCTGCGGTTCTTGGCGGAACACAATCTTTGCATACAAATTCAAAAGACGAAGCGCTTGGACTTCCTACAACAGAAAGCGCAACGCTGGCGTTAAGGACACAGCAGGTAATCGCTTACGAAAGCGGAGTGACAGAAATCATTGACCCATTTGGGGGCTCTTACGCCGTTGAAGCGCTAACAAACAAAATTGAATCTGAAGCCGAAAAACTTATTGAAGAAGTTGAAAAAATGGGCGGTATGATTACTGCGATTGAAAAAGGATGGGTTCAAAGACAAATTGAAGATTCTTCATACAAATATCAGAAAGAGGTTGAGCAGAAAAAAAGAATCATAGTCGGCTTAAACTCTTTTACCGAAGAAAAAGAGACTCCTATCCCAATTTTAAGAATTGACCCCGCTTTGGAAGAGGATCAAATAAAACGGCTTAAAAAAGTGA
>JAAZNT010000116.1 GCA_012798145.1 Thermoanaerobaculaceae bacterium
CTCTTATCCCCGACAAGGAATCTCTCACCCCCCAGCGCCTATGTGCACTTATCTTCCATTTTCCCTAAGCAATCTCTTATCGCTTGTTAAAGTTTTTTTTAATGACAAATCTGGGATAAATTATTTTGCAAGAAGATAGACATAGTTGCTTGGCGGAGCCAAGCGCGTCCCGACGCCAATGGGCAAAATGCAAGTAAGATGAGGGGCTGCACCCAATCTCCCCATTTCAGGGGGAGACACAGAGGGGGTTTCCTTAAGTGGAAACCTCACCCCGCCCTCTCCTGAAAGGCGAGGGGGATTAAAAAGGAAGATTGCTTCGTTTGAGAATGCTCCGAGGCAAACCTCGCAGTGACATTTTTTAAAGAGGAAACCTCTACCTCTTATAGGTTCCCATTGTTTGGGTTTCGGCGAGTATATGTCCTTTCATCGCCGAAAGAAGATCCTCTTTTGTGGCGTTTTCTTTAAGCGATAAAACTGTGTCAAGGGCGTATAGTTTGAAGAAGTATCTGTGCGGTTTTCCCGGAGGAGGACAAGGACCGTTGTATCCCGTTTTAGGCCAGGAATTTTTTCCCTGAAGAATTCCGTTTTCAAGTTTTGGCTTTTTGGGTATGTTTCTTTCAAGCGATTTGAACTCTTTGGGTATATTGTAAATTACCCAATGAACCCAAGTTCCCATCAGAGCGTCCGGGTCGTCGCATATTAAAGCGAAAGATTTTGTTGCTTCAGGTGCGTTCTCCCATTCAAGTTTGGGCGAATAGTCTTCTCCTTCACAGGAAAACATTTTTGGAATCAGCTCTCCCTCTTTGAAATCGGGCGATTTTATAACCATTTTTCCTCCTTGTGTCATAAGAAAAAATGTGAAAAGAAGAAGCAAAACAGAAAATAAAATTCTTTTTTTCATCTTTTTCTCCTATCCGTTTTCCCATTTTAAGCTTCTTGAGAGCAGTTTTTCAAGCGCTTTTTTGGGAGGAACTTTTTCGTAAAGAATTGTGTAGACAGAGTATGACAGAGGCATATCAACCTTGTGAAGAAGAAGGAGATTTTTTAGCGAAAGCGTTGTGGGAACGCCTTCTGCAACCATTTTCATTGATTTGAGAATATCCTCCATCTTTTCTCCTCTTCCTATCCTTATTCCGAAATTTCTGTTTCTGCTCTCTTCTCCGTAGCAGGTCAAAACAAGGTCGCCTAAACCCGAAAGCCCTGAAAAGGTCTCATTTTTGCAGCCAAGAATTTCTCCAAGTCTTGAAATCTCTTTAATTCCTCTTGTTATAACAGCCGCTACAGCGTTAGGGCCAAAACCAAGCCCAATTGATATTCCCGCGGCAATCGCTATAACATTTTTTAGGGCGCCGCCAAGTTCTACGCCTTTTCTGTCTATGGAAAGATATCCTCTTAAATTATCAAAAGAGAAAATTTCCTGCGCCTTTTTCGCTTTTTTCTCATCTTCGGAGGCAAAAACAACTGCGGTTGGGTCACCTTTTACAAAATCTTTTGCGAAACTTGGACCCGACAAAACGACTATTTTGTTGTCCTTCACAAAAGAGGAGATAATTTCAGAGGGAAGCAAGAGAGTTTTGTTTTCGATTCCCTTTGACGCTGAAACAATCAATGTGTTCTTATCGCACAAAGGGGCAATCTTTTC
>JAAZNT010000117.1 GCA_012798145.1 Thermoanaerobaculaceae bacterium
CTTCAGGGGCAATTGCTTCAAAGGAGCGTTCAGGATGACAAGGGGGAGGTTGTTGCGAAGAAAAAATCGCAGTGACTGCATTTTTTAGAGGAAACCTCACCCCTGCCCCTCTCCTGAGAGGCGAGGGGGGACAGCCTGCTTCGGCATGCAATCAAAGGCTCACTTCGAAGTCATTTTCTCGCAGACTTCTTCCCCTTGAGAACGAAAAAGAATCAGTTTTGATTTCAACGCTTTCCGATGGCTTATTCGTTTTACAAAGAGAAGGAAATAGGCGTCAGGATAATAGATTCTTTAAACTTCTTTTAGTAGCGGAATTTTTGTGAATAGAATAAAGGTTTTTATTTTATCCTCTTTTATGTTTTCTTTGAAAGAGACCATTTTTTTGTAAATAGAAACTTGGCTTCTGTATTCTTCTGACTTTGATTCTATCCACTTTTCCAAGTCATTTACCGGATCGCCGGTTTTATAGTCAATTGCAAACGCTTCTTCATTTCCTAAAATTAAGAGGTCAATTCTTCCGACGACTATTTCTTCATTTTCTTCCATTTCGAGAGGCAGTTCTGTTATAAGTTTTCCTTTTTCCCTCAATTTTTTAAAATCTTCAACCTTCCACGCATTCTCTGCTTCTTTAAGAATTGCTTCTATAAGTTCATTGTCAAATTTTACTCTCAATTCCTTTAAAAGTTTTTTAACATAATTCGCGTCCTGCCCCGTTTTCCCTTTTGCAAAATTTTCAAATATTTTGTGAATCACTATACCTTTTGTTCTTGCCAATTTTATTTCTTCACTTGAGTCTCTGAAGAAAAGGGCTGTTTCCCTTGAATGACCAACTTCTTCACTTGCACGCTTTATAGCGAAGGGGATTTTCTCCGCTGAAAATCGAGGTGGTTCAGGCGGATTAAGAATGCTGCTTTTGGTTGTTGTGGAGGTTTCAGTTTGAAATTCGATTTCAGGAAAGGAGTTGCTGTCTAATGAATGGCTTTTAGCAATAACTTCAAGAATTGAATCTTTTGGATATTTCTTGCCTTGATTTAGTTTTCCAAAAAGAAATAATCTTTTTTTTGCCCTTGTCAAGGCAACATAATAGAGACGCTTGTATTCGCTTTTTCCCCTTTTGTCGTCAAGAGCGGACAAGAGTTCATATGTAATTTCGTTTTTTTCGTTTGGAGCGGAGAGAAAAGAAAATTCTCTATTAATTTCGTCAAAATCGAGTCTCTCAATAAAAATAGGTTCTTTGTCCGCTTTTTTGCCTCTGGACACATTTTGCTGCTTGTCCAATCCAACTACGAAGACATAATCAAACTCAAGTCCTTTTGCTTTGTGAATCGTCATTGCCTGAATTTTATTTTTGGGAATTAACGGCTCCGGCGGGGAAAAAATATGGGAAAGAGCCGTTTCTGTTTTTGAAACGAGTTCTCTTGGAGGAAGATGGGATAGAGTTGATAAAATTTTGAAAAACTCCCTTGATTCTTCAACACCCTTTAAATCATAAATCTTTTTGATAGATTGAAATCCTGAAAGCTCCTCAAAATGTTTTATAAAATTTAGAGCCCCTTTTTGAAGATAAAAATCTTCTGTGGCTTTTCTTAAAATTTCTCTTTTTTGTTTGTCAATAATATCTGAATTTAAGATTTTGTCAAACCATTTCTCTTCCTTTTGCTCTGCAATCTGATATATTTCTTTTGCTGTTAGATCAAGCCAAGGAGCGCCTAAAAGCAGAAGCCAATATAAATCTTCTTCTTTAAACAAAACTGCCTTGAGAAAATTTAAGATGTGTTTTACAGCTTGGCTTTTTTCAAGTTTTTCTTCTTCAATTGTTTCCACATTTATTCCAAGGTTGACAAGCGCCTCGTGATACTTTTCAAAAAAACTTCTTTGTTTGTAAAGAATTCCTATTGTTTCATCGTCTTTAAGGTTATCTGCAAAAGAGGAAACCAATTTGGCAAATGCCTTTGTAAGATTTTCCACTTTTTCATCTACAAAAAGAGAAATATTACTATTTTCTTCTATTTTGTTAATAGACAAAACAGAATTCGAAGATTGTTCTTTGGGATGGAAAAACTGCGAATATGAAACATCGTCGGTAAAATTGTCTTCTTTAAAATATTCGCTGAAAGTGTGGTTGACAAAATCAATAATCTTTGGCTCGCTTCTGAAATTGACGCTGAGGTCAAGCAATTTAAGTTTATAGTCGTCTTCATCCTTTCTTACGACACCCTTTTCTGCCAAAAGCGTGAAAAGGGCGACATTTGATTTTCTAAATCTGTAAATCGATTGCTTTGGATCCCCAACGAAGAAAATTGTTCTTCCGTCGCCTTCCTGCCATCCTTCTATTAATTTGGAGATAATTTTGTATTCAATATCGCTTAAATCCTGCGCTTCATCAACAAGAATGTGGTCAATTTTAAACTGCATCTTTTCAAGAGCATTTGGAGGAAGCCCGTTCATCCAACTTAAATTTTCAAGAGCGGATATTTCAAGGTCAACAAAATCTTTCCTTTTTTTAGAAAGGAGCGAATTGAAGATATTTACAGATTCTTCAAAAATTTTTTGGATGTCCTTTAAACTCTCTTCATCAAAATAATTTTCACCTCTTTCTGAAATCTTTCTAATTTGAGCCAATTCGCTTGCCGCCTCTTCTGGCATTGCTAAAAGTAACTCTTTCAAATCTTTCGGCAACTGATTGAAAGGAACAGGGAACTTTTGTTTTCTCGGCATTCCATCTTTAGTCAAAACAACATCAGCAAATGTTTTCCAGTAGGATAAATTATCTTTTCTAACTGCTATATTCTGGAGTTCATTTTTTGTATCTTCATCAAAATAATCTAATAATCTTCTAAAATTATTTTCATTATTTTTGAGAAAAGCAAAAAATTTTTTTGTAAAGTTAGACAAAAGATGCTGAATGACTTCGTCGTATTCATTTTGGTCAGCACTCTTTATGTTGAACGCTCTGTCTCTGTTTTGGAGAAGCTTTACTATCTGATTTTTAAGGTCATCTCCTTTTTCATTCAAAGCAGCAAGGCGTCTTGCCACAGCATCTCTCAGTTCGTTATCAGTTCCTGTTGCCGCTTTTGAAATTAAAATTTCAGCGGTTTGTTTATAAAGGGGGGCTGCCTCAGATTCTTCAATTGCTTCAAAATTTGAAACGCTGCAAGAGTTTGGATATTTTTTAAGCAGGTTTGCGC
>JAAZNT010000118.1 GCA_012798145.1 Thermoanaerobaculaceae bacterium
ACAGCCATCCCGAAATAATATTTTGCTTCTCCCTTTATTTTTGCTTCGCTGTTAAGGCGCAAAGGAGAAATTGGCTCTTTGATTTCAACTTCAAATGTAGGCCTTTTGTATTCTTCAACGAGAATTGAGGAAACCCCGCTGTAACTTGAAACGATCTGCCATCTTCCAAGCATTCTTCCTTTTGGGATGACAAATTCACCGCTTGCGCTTCCGTAATTATTTGTTTTAAGGGATATTTTCTGAACGCTTTCGTAATTGCTGTCTTTTAACTCAATATCGACATCCCTATTTTTCAACAGGGAATATGGTCCCTTTTCTCCGCTGTTTGCAAAGAGAATCACTTTGAAGAAAATTTTCTGACCGACTCTGTAAACACTTCTATCTGTGAAGATTAAAGAGGAATTTGTTTCATAATTTCCGCTTTCGTTCACAGGATATATGTTCATAAATGCTTTGTCATCGCCTTTTTGCGCAAAAAGATAGTAGTTGTAATAATAGGGAACTTTTGATGAGTCTATTTCAATTTTTCCATCCTCGTTTGTTATGCCAGAAAAGACAATTGAAGGGGCTTTATTCCACTCCGTCTTTATCACAGAAACGCTTTCGCCATTTATCGGGGAACCGTTGTCTCCCCTCAAAGTGTTTATGATTAGTTTGTCCCCCTTCTTTTCCTTTGAAATGATTAAGACCGTTTCTGTTATATTTAAAAAACATCCTTGAACCTTGTTTTGATTTTCGTTTAGTGTATCAAGTGCAGATGCGGCGCAAATGTAATAACCTTTTGGAACATCCTGCGGGATATTTACAAAAGCATTGTGATAATTATAATCGGGAGTTGGCTTGAGTTTTATTTCAATTTTCTTTGAGGGAGGAATATCTTTGACAATTTTGAAAAGGTCGTTCCACCTTGGAATTTCATTGTACTTATAAATGAGATCCTTTATATCCACCGGTATCAATCTTATAAAGACTTTGTCAAGATTTTTGTATGTTATTCTCACAGAGGGAAGATTTGTTCCGTCTGAATGCATTGTCTCAATGTTGAAATCCTTTTCCTCAATGGAATTTATGAGATGTTTGCACCTCTGCCCTCCGGGTGAGTTAGGATAGGCGTCCCTCCCTTTAACTGCAAGTTCCTTCGCTCTTATTTGACACTCCTCATCCCCGAGATTTCTTTCAAATTGAGCCGCCTGCTCCATTCCCCAAGAATACCAATCAACATCTTTGTTCTTTTCAAGAAAAGTTTTAAGTTCTTCAATGATTTTTAATCTGTCCTCTTTTTGAGTAAGGTTGTAAAAAATGAGTTCAGACCTTCTTGTGTGAAACTCAATAGCGGTTGATTTCCTGTCTTTTGAAAAGGCGTGTTTTTCCTCTTCCGCCAATGCCGCCGCTGCGATCAGTAGAGGATGTGAAGATGGCGATGAAATGATCGTTTCAAGGTTTGAAGCAAGGTTATCCCTGTTGAGCAGGTCATCCACTTTAAGGTTATACGCTGTCCTTGATTCAACAGGAGAAAAGTATTGATTTGAAGAGAAGAAGTTTGCAACAGAAATAGCGGCAAAATCCCTGAAGTTCGCCAAAACTTGCTTTGGGAAATTGCCACTGTTAATAAAATCGGGAAGAGATTCAAGGGGGATTCCTTCAATTTTTTCCCTTTCCTTGAAAACCTCAAGATAAGCGCTTCTTATTTTTTCTGTTAATTCCTCCTTTGTGTACTTGTCAAAATCCAGTTCATCCTTTTCGCTTATCTTTTCCCTCTTCATAATTTCGTAAGAATATGCGTGAAGATAGTTATTAAGGGCGTCTGTTTCATAAAGTTTGAGAATAATTTTCGCAACGGGATGTTCGGGTTTTTTTGCGCCGATGAAATTTTTTAGAGCGGTTTCATAAGCGTGAAGAGAAGATTCAAGTTTGAACTGCTCAATAAGATAATATGTGTAATAGCCAACATCGCCTTTTTTGTAAGATTCTTCTTTCAGCGCCTTCACCTTTTCAAGCGCCTCCATATATTTCTGCTCATCGTAAAGTTTTTTCAAGGAAGGGTCAACCCTCTTTGAAAGCTCCTTCTCAAAAGGGTTGTCAACCGAACTTAATGAATTTAAGGAAGACAAAAGCAGAAGAATCAAAATGAACAAAGGAACAAACCCCGCAATAAAAACCAAACTTTTATCGGTTTTATTATTCATCTAACACCTCCACTTTATATTTTCAACCATTATGACAAAAAATTCAAATTACGGATTGCCTCTTTAACATCAGCGGAAAAAAGAATCTTTGTTTTGGGTAAAAATCAGTGTAAAGGATGCAAAAGTTTCTTTTTGAAAAGTGAATGTCCCCAGATTTGCCATAAAAAACTTAACAAGCGATAA
>JAAZNT010000119.1 GCA_012798145.1 Thermoanaerobaculaceae bacterium
CTTGAGGGCCCCTATAAAGTTTACGATATTTCTTATTTGGACGATGCCCACGGCGTTATCTGGAATGACTATAAAAACAGATACGAATTGATAACAAATGATCTAAAAGTGATCCCGCAAAATGGAATGGATATTACCACGCTTTCTTATCCGCCCGGTGTCACCTCCAGAACATGTTATTCCCAATTCTATGATATGAATTCTTTAAATCAAGACGCCATAGTCTTAGTCATTGAGGCAGACGATCTAAGAACATACATTTGCAGGTATGACGCCTCTGATTATCATCTTGTTGATTATACAACTTTAGGAATAACAAAAAGTTATATTGACATTGTGTGTAAAAATGCCATAGCAGCTTACTATGATGTTTCTCAAGGATTCTATTATTACTTTATCGCTTTTGAGATTCATGATTTTCCCACCAGTCGACACCAATTACATATTGCCAAAGTTCGGGGAGACAATCTTCAAATAGAAAATGCATACTTCACAAATATTGACAGTGATTACTCATCAAGTCCTACAATAGCGATAGATTCCAAAAAAGGGATTGTCGCTCTTGCCTATGTAAAAAAAGACACAGATAACATTAAGAAAATTTTTGGTCTTTCATTTGACATTAACCTCAATCCCATTTGCGAGGAACGTCAATTTGTAGATCAAGAAAGTGGCAAATATTCTGAAGAACCAAAACTTATTTTTAATTACGAAAATTTCTATTTGATAAACAGAGATGTTTCTTCTGTTGGAAGCCAATTGGCAAGCAAAATCAGAATAGGAATTTATGACTTTTCAGACAACTGGCCCCTGCCATTAGAGAAATATTCAACTTTTGCCTCTTCAGAATGGCTTTCTATGGAAAGAACAAAGCCAATAATGGTTTCAGACAAACTCCACTTTTTCTGGTGTGACACAAGGAACACATTCCCTAATCGCTCAAGCATTCATTATGTTGAATCAAGAACTTTGTCTCCTTTTGCTCCTTACAATGTAAACCCCTTTGATGATCAGATAATCTCGCAAAGTTATGAATCTTCACTTCATCCTTCAATTGTTAGCAAGAACAACGAATTCTTAGTAGCTTGGCGTTATGCTGGAATTAGTTCAACGGGAGATATTTTTTACAGAAGATTCAGTATTGATTGCACTCCTATTGATTCAATGCCGGTTCAGGCGACATTTTCTGGTGATGTTAACGGTGTCTCAAATACATTAGCAAGGGTTGACAATGTGAATTATGAAATCTTTTTCTTGGGGTATTCAAACTTTTTCCATCAGAAATTTATAGGCAGATGGAGGGAAGGAAATTATGAAGACCGCTTTTATCTCAATGTTAGTGAAAATCTTTTTCTTGACGCTTCCGCTGGTGACCCTGATGTTGTCCTTGTAACAGAACAAAAAGATGGCGACAATTGGGTCAATCTTTATGCATATCTTTGGCCACACTACTATCCCCAATCTTATGTAAGATTAACAAATTTATATTATGGACGAATTACTTGCGCAAAAATAATAAAAATAGAAGGAAACAACCCTTATCCTTACGCAGTTTCCTGGCTTGAAAAAAACGATCTAACATCTACTTCAACTTTGTGGTTTGGGTATCTCAATTCTGACCTTACTTTCGTTTCTGGTTATCCTGTGATTCTTGAGTCATTCAATAATTTGAATGTCAGCAATTTTGCTCTTGGAGTCAACAAAAATATTGTGTCTTTGCTTTTTTCCTTCTCTGAAGTATCAAACCACTACACGCTTGAAATGAGAAATTATCCTCACCCTTTAAACATAACTAACTTCTATTCAACAAATCTAAGACAAAAAGTCTCATCTGCTGGCAGTCCCTTTCTTTACCCAAGTATAAATTGGAATGGTAATCATTTTAGTGTTTCTTGGGTTGAGGACACTTATGTTATGTCTGGTAATGAAAGGCTCTTTTGGTTTTCAGTGCTTGACGATTATGGGAATCAATCTTCTTGGCCAGTGATAATAGCCTCTCCTGTAAGTTATATGTCTTCTGGCGATTTCAATTATGAAGTAATTTTGACAAGAATTGGTGCCGCCGCAGTATACACAATAGGAAGCGGAACTGGTTCCTCAAATGTTTATTTAACTTCTCTCTCCTGGGATCCAGATTCTATGGTTTGCAATTTATACAACGAACCGCCTGTAGTTTCAACCGATGGACCCTTTACTATTGAGTACGGAAGCGGGGCAACTCTTTCCGGAACAGCGACCGATGACACAGCGATGGGAGATTACATTGCGTCGGCAGGATGGGACATAACACAGGATGGCATTCCCGATTTCTCCGGATTAAACGCTTCAATAAGCTTTGACCAACTTAAACAAAAAGGATGGATAACTCCCAAAACCGCAAATATTCAATTAAGGGCTGTTGACAGGAACGGCGCAGTTGGAACCGCGACAACAACTTTGACAATACAAGACACAACTACTCCAAATGTTTCTGTAATCTTCCCCAACGGAGGCGAAACTCTTGTCAATGGCGGAAGTTACACAATTGTCTGGAACGGAAGCGACAATTATAAAATCAATTCATACAATTTATATTACTGCACAGACTTCAGGGGCTCAAACGGAACTTGGATTCCAATTGCAACAGGACTTTCAGAAAGCATTCACTCTTATGATTGGACAGTTCCCGAGACGCTCTCTTCCACCTGCAGAATAAAAATTACGGCTGTTGACGGAGCACCGGTATCCAACCAAAGCGAAGACATTTCAGACAATAATTTCTATATCATTCAAGCCACCACTTCATCAATAAAAACA
>JAAZNT010000120.1 GCA_012798145.1 Thermoanaerobaculaceae bacterium
CAACTCAGGTGAGGGAACTGCGGGAACCGCTACTTGTGGAGAAAGAAATATAGACTCGTCTGGACCTTGTTCTTAAATTCATTGGCAGTTGATAAAAAAGGGCGGCGTTGCGCCGCCCAAAGTTAGATGAGGAGAGCTAAGATGGGGTATAAGAGGGGAGGGGTGTTATTTAATTGAGATTTTCTTTGGCTTCGCCTCTTCAGCAAAGGGGAGAGAAACGGTAAGGATGCCGTCTTTTAAAGAAGCATCAATGCCGTCGGGCTTTACAGTAGTTGGAAGAGAGAATGACCTTGAAAACTTGCCGTAAGATCTTTCAATTTTATGGAAGTTTTCTTTTTTCTCCTCCTTTTCAAATTTTCTTTCGCCTTTTATTGTAAGGACATTATTTTCAAGACTGATTTCAACATCATCCTTTTTTAAGCCCGGCAGTTCCATTTCAAGGACAAGTTTGTCATTCTCTTCCCTTAAATCCACTGGTGGCATCCAAGAGCCGAAATCAAAATCTCCTCTTGTGCCTCTCTCCAAAGTTTCGCCAAAGAGACGGTCAAGTTGGTTTTGCATAGCCATAATTTCATGGAAAGGATTCCATTTCCTAATTGCCATTTTTCATTCCTCCTTTCTTTCTCTAAAATTCGTCCTTTTTTCAAAGGACCCACTAATAATATAATATCTTATTTCAATTTTGTCAAGTCCCTTTAGTAAAATATACTCATATATTATTGTAAACGATTGATAATTATTGAGATATAAACACATAAAAAATAGTCATTTTGCCGAAATTTTTTCAGAAAAAAGGGCTCTAATCCTTTAGATAATGACTCAGTGCCTTTGCCGTAGCCCATCTGACAAAACTTCTGGGAAGAAACCTGTGAAGTTTGCCAGTGATTTTGTTCTGCCATCCCGGAATGGATATAATCTTTCTGCCAAGATTATTTACTGCGCACATTGCCACTTTTTTTGCATCCATTCCGTTGTGGGGAACTCCCTCTGCCGTTATTTGAAATTCTGTAACCGTGGCGCCCGGGCAGAGAATTGTTATATCGACATTTTTTCCCTTAATTTCTTCTGAAAGCGCTTCCCCCAACTGAAGTTCAAACCCTTTTGTCGCACCGTATTGTGCCATTCCCGCCGTTGGCTGGAATGCTGCAAGGGAAGAAACAAGCACCATTCCGCCCCTTCCCTTTTTTACAAAATAATCTGCAAAAACCCTTGTCAGCATTGAGAAAGTTAAGACATTCAATTTGAGCATATCTTTTAGTTTGTCTTCGTTTTGATTTATAAATCTTCCGTAATAACCGAAGCCGGCGTTATTGACAAGAAGCCCTATGTCAAATTTTTGTGTGAGGTCAAACAGTTCTTTGTAGGAATTCTCTTCTGTCAAATCTTTTTTAATAACCAAGCATTCAACTTTGTTCTTTTTTTCAATATCAGAAGAGATTTCTTTCAAGGTGTCTTCTCTTCTCGCAACCAAAATTAAGTCAAGCCCTTTTTCAGCAAGAATGTAAGCGAATTCTTTTCCGATGCCTGCGCTTGCTCCGGTTATCAAAGCGTATCTGCCGTATCTCTCTTTAAAATCCATATCCGCCTCCAAAAATAAAATTGTATCATTATTCAAAAAGACTTATAATTTTAACCTATAGGAGGAGATATGAAAGACAAAGAAAAAAAGGTTGTATTTATTACAGGATGCAGTTCAGGTATAGGTTTTGAGACAGCAAAAATGTTCGCTGAAAATGGTTACAAAGTTATAGCCGCATCAAGAAATCTAAAGCCGCTTATTAATCTTAAGAAAAAATTCGGCACAAATTTCCTTCCCTTAAAATTTGATGTAACAAACAAAGAGGAGGTTTTTAACACAGTAAAAGCCCTTCCAAAAGAATTTAAAAACATCGATATCCTTGTTAATAACGCCGGTCTGGGGCTTGGGCTTGACAAATTGCAGGACGGCAATCCCGATGAATGGGAGAAAATGATTGACACAAATATCAAAGGACTTTTATACACTACAAGGGCAATTCTTCCCGTAATGATAAAAAGAAACAAAGGACACATTATAAATATTGGAAGTGTAGCGGGAAGAGAAGTGTATCCCGGGGGAAATGTCTATTGCGCAACAAAATTCGCTGTAAGAGGGCTTACCAAAGCGCTAAAAGTTGACCTTCTTGGAACAAATATAAGAGTCACCACAATTGACCCGGGAATGGTAGAAACAAACTTTTCAAATGTTAGATTCAGAGGAGATAAAGAAAGGGCAAAGAAGGTTTATGAAGGAATGAAGCCTCTGACAGGAAGAGACATTGCGGACGCCATTTTTTACTGCGCCACTCGCCCTCCTCACTGCAACATTCTTGAAGTTGTGATAATGCCAACCGACCAGTCTGGTGCAGTTTTTGTAAATAGGAAA
>JAAZNT010000121.1 GCA_012798145.1 Thermoanaerobaculaceae bacterium
ACAGATAATTGGAATGAGCGCACTTCTGACGACCACAATGCCGTCAATGAGAAATACCATAGAAGCAATAAAAGCAGCGGGAATAAGAGAAAAAGTGAAAATAATGGTGGGAGGAGCCCCGTTAACACAAAACTATGCTGATGAGATAGGAGCGGACGGTTACTCTCCGGATGCGGCTTCAGCTGTAGATACGGCAAATAATCTTATAAAGAAGTAAAGGTTAAAAGAAAAAAGAAAAAAGCTCCTTGTTTAAAAGGAGCTTTTTTTTTGAAGTAAAGGAAAAGAATATGAAAACAGAAATGGCATGTATTCCATGTATAATGAAACAAGCATATAATACTGCAAGAAGAGCAACAGAAAATGAAAAAGATATTCGAAAGATTTTAAACAAAACAGCAGAATATTTAAAAAAACTAAAATTTGATACAACACCGGCGGATGCTTCAAACTATGTTTATCAAATTACTGGAAAAATAACAGGAAATGATGATCCATTTAAGAATGAAAAAAAGAAGTATAATGAAATATGCAAGAACATGTTGCCTAATCTGCAAAAGATAATCGATCAATCAGAAGAAAAAATATATACTTCAGCAAAAATTGCCATTTTTGGAAATCTTATTGATTTGGGAATAGGATTACATTTTGATCTTGATAAAGATCTGGATAAAATATTAAAAAAACCTTTTGCATGGGATGACTACAAAGAATTAAAAAGAGTATTGGAATCAGGAAGAAAAAACATATTATATCTTGGTGATAATGCCGGAGAGATACTCTTTGATTCACTTCTTGTTGATCAATTAAAAGATGATCATACCGTTGTTTTCGTTGTAAAAAGCGGTCCGATCATCAATGATGCGACCATGGAAGACGCAAAGTTCGCTGGATTAGTTGAGAAGATAAAAGTAATTGAAACAGGATCAGATGGAATAGGGGTGAAATGGTCTTCAGTATCTGAAGAATTTCAAAAAGAGTATGGAAAAGCCGATATTATACTGTCAAAGGGTCAAGGAAATTTTGAAACGATGTGGGGAAAAAAAGGAACAATATTTTTCATGTTGAGAGCAAAATGTGATAGTGTTGCAAGAGAAATTGGTGTAAAATTCGGAGATATCGTTATAAGAATGCAGAAAAATTTATGAACACCTATTATCAGCATCTTTATAAAGAGAAAAATCAGGTCTCAGAGGACGTTTCATTTCATGATAAAAAACGATAATAACAACACGTGAAAGACTCGCAAGCGGAACAATAAGAAGCATGCCAAGAATACCACTGAATGAAGAACCGATAAGAACAAGAAAAAGAACAAATAAAGGATGGAGATTTGCAGATTTTGCCATAACCAAAGGCTGAACAATAACGTTATCGAAAAGTTGAACAAGAATAAAAACGAGAACTATATAGTACCAGGATACGTGAGATTCACAGATTAAAGAAACCACGAAAGCGGCAATAATACCAATTATCGGACCGGCATAGGGAATAAGATTTGTCAAACCTGCAATGAAACCGATAACCAGGGGATAATCAAGGCCGATAATTAAAAGGCCGATGTAAGAAACAAAAGAAATAATAAGAACTCCATAGAACATACCACGTAAAATATAACCAACCTGTTGTTCGAGAGAATACAGAAGATTGACTATAATTTCAAAGTATCGATTTGGAACAAGACGAATGAAAGATTTTGATATAAGATTTTCATCAAGAAGAAGAAAGAGAGTAACAAAAGGGATGATAACGGAAAAAAGGGCAAAATTAGATAGGAATGAAGGTACATATTGAAGAAAAGATTGAAAGAATGAATGTAAGGATGTATTGATAAAAGAATAGTTATCGGAAGAAAAAGGGAAAAAGAACGAGAAAATGGTATTAGAAGAAAGAAAAGTTTTAAAGG
>JAAZNT010000122.1 GCA_012798145.1 Thermoanaerobaculaceae bacterium
AATCATAACTAACTCATTCTCAAAGACTTATATCTTTACCAAAACCAAAAATTAACCCTCATCTGTCAAAGTCAGGCTATCATAAAAAGATTTGTCTTCATTTTTCTGATTTCAAAATCTTCTTTAACTTGAAAAAATTTAGTGGACAATCAAAAACTAATTAACCAAGATTTGTCATTAAGAAAACTTTAACAAGCGGTTAGAGATTGGTTAGGGAAAATGGAAGATAAGTCACTCGTTTGATGATTTAAAAGAGATTGATGAGTATTAGGCAGGCTGAAAATGGCGAAGCCATTTTTAGAAACATAAGAAAAAAGATTCTGCAAAAAGAAATTTTGTAAGAAGATTTTTGATTATGTTTCAGGTTGCCGAAGGCAAACTGCCTGCCGATTTTTTGGTTGACAAATACGATAAAATCATTTACCTTTTTCCTGTCATTATTAACCCTGTTTTTACCATAAAAAGTTTCGACGCAATTTCATTTAATTTCAATAGGTTATCTTCCATTTTCTCCAAAGAAAGTCGTTAGAAAAATTTTTCTATTGAAAAATCTGGATTTAATTCTTTCCCAAAATTGTGGTAATTTTATATCTGGAGGATAGTTGAAAGTTATTATTACTCACACAAACGCAGATTTTGACGCTCTTGCAGGGATGGTCGCCTGCAATAAATTATATGATGATTCTGTCCTTCTTTTTCCCGGTTCAATTGAAAGAAATTTAAGAGAATACATTGAAGAAAACAAGAAAAAGCTTCCGGAGATTGTCTCTTTAAAATCATTTAATTTCAATGATGTTGAAGAAGTAATTCTTGTTGATGTCGGGTCTAAACAGCGGCTTGGAACAATTTCAAATTTGATTGAGGGTAAAAAAGTTTCACTTTTTGACCACCATCCGGGGAAAAGCGACATAAAAGCCGATTATTCTGTTGACGAAGAGAGCGGGGCAGTCACTTCCATAATGACTGAAATTCTTGAAAAGAAAAAAATTGCAGTAACTCCGTTTGAAGCAACCACTTTCCTTTTAGGTATTTACGAAGACACCGGGTTTTTGACATTTCCCACCGTTAGAAGCAGGGATTACGATGCGGCGAAAAGATGTCTCGCTTGGGGAGCAGATATAACTGAAATTTCAAAATGGCTGCACAGAAGAATAACAGAGAGCCAATTGAAAGTGCTCACTAAACTCGTTGAAAACCTTGAATTTGTTGTGGTTGGAGGAATAAAAATCCATATCACCACTTTTATTTCAAGCGAGTTTTATCCCGATTTGTCTCTTCTTGTTCACGAACTCTTGAACACGGAAGATATGAAAGCGCTCTTTCTTGTTGCATACCTTGAGAGCAGAGTTCATATAATAGCGCGCTCACGAACACCTTTGGTTGATGTTGGAAAACTTCTTGAAAAGTTTGGGGGTGGAGGCCATCCTTCGGCGGCTTCCGCCACAATAAAATCGAGCACCGTTGACGAAACGAAAAGAAAATTGATCGATTATCTTCTTTTGGAGTCATCAGCGGGATTCAAAGTGAAAGATTTCTGCCAAAAGGATTTTGCAAAGGGTTTTCCTGAAATGACAATAGAAAATGCGCTAACTGAAATGAATAAATATAGAATAAATTCACTTCCAATTTTTATAGGTGATAAAGTAATAGGAGTTGTCACAAGACAGGAAGTGGACAAAACGATACAGTTGAAAATGGGAAAAGAAGCGGTGTCAACTTTGATAGCAACTGCTCCGCCGATTTTCCATCCTGAAGACTCAATTGAGAAGGTTCAGAAGGAAATGCTTGAAAAAAGTTATCGGCTTGTGCTTGTGGGAAAATCAGAAAGTGAAATTATCGGAATAATCTCAAGAATGAGTTTGTTTAAAAAGTTGTATGAAAAACAAGTAAATGTGGTTTCTAAAACTTTTGGCGGAGCCCCATCAAGAGAAGAAATGGCAAGGATTCTTGAATCATATTTTGGAAAAGAGGAACTTAAAAATCTTAAATGGCTTGGGGAGATTTCTCAGAGTCTTGCTATGAATTGTTATCTTGTAGGAGGAGTTGTCAGGGACATTCTTCTTCACAACAAGATTAAAGATTTAGATTTTGTTGTCGAAGGGGACGCAGAAAAACTTGCCAAAAAAATAGCGGAGGAAAAAGGCGGTAGAGTGAGAACTCACGCTACATTTGGCACAGCGATATGGCTGAAGGAAGATGGTTCAAGATGGGATTTCGCCACAGCAAGAAGCGAATACTATGAATCACCTGCCGCTCTTCCAATAGTTGAAGAAGCGGGTCTTATTAGAGATCTCTCAAGAAGGGATTTTACGATAAATTCTATGGCTATTAGCATAAATCCTGATAGTTTCGGAGAAATCATAGACCCGTTTGGAGGAATAAAAGATTTAAGGCAGTGCCGAATAAAAGTTCTTCACGGGATTTCAATAATTGATGATCCAACAAGGGCTTTCAGGGCTGTTAGATTTGCAGCAAAACTAAACTTCGCAATTAGTCCGGAAACAATCCAACTTATTTTAAATGCCCTCAAGCAAGGCGTTTTCAAGCACCTTTCGCCAAAAAGGGTTCTCGCGGAAATGACCGAAATACTGAAATCAACATCTGTTATAGAATCTCTTAAAATGCTTGAAGAGCTTCAACTGCTAAAACTTTTCTGGCGCTCTCTTAAACTTACGCCAAAATTGATGGAAAGACTTTACAAAGCGCAAAAAGTTTGCGATTTTTATGAAGTCAACTTTCCAAAAGAGCAATTTGACAGGGCAACTTTTTTTCTTTTGAGTCTTACAGACAAACTTTCAACAGGGGAGCTTAAAGAATTTGTTAAATATTATCCTTTTTCAAGAAAGACAAAAGAGCTGCTTAATTCATACAGAGAATCCACTTGGAACTTAAAAAAGAAATTGAGCACAAGCAAAGGCAGAAAAAGTGAAATATATTCTATTTTTGAATCGCTTCCGATTATTTTGCTTCTTTATTATCTTTCAAAATGCGAAAAGGATGAAGACGAAAATTTAATAAAAAATTTCATTTTGAAAGAGAGATTTGTTAACCTTGAAATAGGAGGAGAGGACCTTAAAAAAAGCGGATTTAAACCGGGGAAACATTTTTCAATCGCTCTTGCAGAAACAAAAGCGGCAAAAATAGACGGGATTTTGAAAAACAGAGACGATGAATTGAAATATGCCGTTTCTGTGGCAAAAAGGATTTTGGAGAAAAAAGAAAAAAATGAAAAAAATTAACTTTTTTCTTTTTCTCTTAATTCTTTTTTGCTTTTCTTTTTCAAGCCCCAAGATTTCAAATTCTAATATTTTGATACTTCTCAGTTTTGATGGAATCAGATGGGATGCAATAGAAAATGTCAAAGGTTTTTCCAAAGTAGAAGAAGAGGGCTTTAAAGTTTTAAAAATGCGCTCTGTCTTTCCTTCATTGACTTTTCCGGCCCATTCTTCCATTGCTACGGGAACTTTTCCAAGAAAGAATGGAATTGTGTCTTCTGTTTTTCTTGAGAAAAACAGCGGGAGGAGATTCAGCGAAGAAAAAGAAGCAGAATGGCTTTTGACTCCCCCTCTATGGGTAATCGCCGAAAAAAATGGTTTAAAAAGCGCAGTCTGCGCTTGGCCTATTTCACAAGGCTCGTGGAAGGGGACCTCTCCATCATTATATAAACCATTCACTGAAGAATTAAAGGACAAAGACATTGAAGAATGGGTTATAGATTTAATAAAAAGCAAGGATAAGCCGAACTTAATAATGGCTTGGTTTCACGGAGGCGATTTTGTTGGACATAAGTTTGGTCCTAAAAGCAATGAATATAAAGAAGCGGTTATAAGATCTGGCGAGATAATAGAAAGAATAATTTTTGCAATTCAGAATGCAGGTTTGGCAAATAAAGCGACACTTTTAATTACAAGTGACCACGGAATGGCAGAAGTTAAAAATGAAATAGATCTGGTTTCAAAAATCCCTAAAAAATCTTTTTACCCATTTATAGCCATTTCCGGACCTGTAGCAAATATCTATGTTGAAAATCCAAACCAATATTATGCAGTGAAAAATAGTTTGAAACCATTTAAGAAAAATTTTTTGATATTTGGAAAAGCGGAGATCCCTTTTGAATATTCGACGGGAGATTCTTCAAGGAGCGGCGATTTCTTGGCGTTATGCAACATAGGAGATGTTTTTGAGCCGTTCAAAGGAAAAAGAAAGGATGAAATGAAATGTATGCACGGATATCCCCCTTCAAATCTTGATATGTGCGGAATTTTTCTTGCATACGGGAAAGGCCTTCCCAAAAAGAAAATAGAAGAGGCGACTATAGTTGATATATGCCCAACAGCGCTAAAACTTATGGGTGTTAATTATTTGGGAGATATTGACGGGAAGCCGTTGTTTTGAGGAGAATTATGAAAAGAAAACCTGATTTTCTTAAAATCAATAAAGTTCCAGTCGGGGAAAATGCGAGTAAAATTATAAAAATAATTAAAGAAGACAGACTGCACACAGTTTGCACAGAAGCCTCCTGTCCAAATAAAGGAAAATGCTTTGCGGAAGGAACTGCCACGTTTTTGATTCTCGGGCCAAATTGTTCAAGAAGTTGCAAGTTCTGCAACATAAAAAGCGAAGAAGTTTTGCCTGAAGATATTGGTGAAGGGGGGAGAGTCGCCGATGCCGCTTATAAAATGGGATTGTCGTATATTGTTGTAACATCTGTGACAAGAGACGACCTTCCAGATAAGGGAGCGTCTGCTTTTGCAAGAACTATAAGGGCGATTAGAGAAAAAATCCCGCAT
>JAAZNT010000123.1 GCA_012798145.1 Thermoanaerobaculaceae bacterium
ACCTGTGCGCTCAATATGATCCAAGCTGTAAAAATGTGTGCGTTGAAAAAATGAACCGCTATGTAAGTAGGAATTATCAAAACAAAAACAGACATAAAAGAGATCACTTTAAACAAAAATTTTGTGTCGCCAGCCCCTCTCAATGTTCCGGAAAATATAATGTTAAGCGTGTCGAAAACCGTGTAAAAGGCGACAAACCTTAAGAGTATGACGCAGTATTTTCTTATTTCATCTAAACTTCGTGCATTTTCAGACTCAAAAAGGTTTATAAAAAATGAGGGAAAAATAAGGTAAAGAGAGCAAACAATAAAAATATATGAATAAGCAAGATAACTTCCTGAATATGCAATTTTTTCCGCTCTTTCCGCTTTTCTTTCACCCATTGCCTGCCCCACAAGGACTGAAATTCCCATTCCAAGCCCAAGTAACGGCATAAAAGCGATATTGTTTATATTGAAGGCGATCGTTGTCGCCGAAAAGGAAGATGTTTCGAGACTCCCAACAAGCAAAAGGAAGGTTGAGTAACCTATCATTTCCATAAAAAACTGAATGCCGTTGGGAAATCCAAATTCAACAAGTTTTTTCATAAGGTTCTTTTGAGGAAAGAAATTTTTGTAAAAATTTGCTTTTTCCTTATATTTTGGAGCAGACATCAAAAAAAGGTAGTAAATGCAAATTGAAGCAAATGCAATGTCTGTGGCTATCGCAGCCCCTTTCACTCCAAGTTTAGGAAAGCCGAGATTACCAAAAATCAAAAGGTAATCAAGAAACAAATTTACAAAAGCGGACATAACATTGCCTAAAAAAATAGGCACGGTTTTACCCTGCCCAGAAAAATAACCGCTCAAAGCAGCGGCGTAAACGCCAAAAAAGGAACCGAAAGAAAGATATATGTAGTATTCGGTTTCAAATTTGGCTACTATTTCCGGGTGTCCGAGTAGTTTAAAAAGATAGGGAGAGAAAGGCGCTGTCGCAAGGATGAAAACTCCGCCCAAAAGGGAAATATAAACTCCCTGCCATACTATTGAGCCGATGACCTCATTTCTTGACGCTCCATAATATTGCGCGACCAAAGTCGAAGTGTATCCTGCCGTTCCGATGAAAAGAGAAAGAAGCGTAAATTGAAAAAGCCCCGCTGTCATTGACGAGGCAAGCGCCTCAGGAGCATACCAAGAGAGAAACAGACGGTCTATAAAGTGTTGAACTGTTGTCGTTGAAGCGGAAAGAATCAAAGGAATGCTGACAATAAGAAGTTCCCTGATGCCTCCCTTTTCACACCATCTGCTTTTAATAAACTCTCTCAATTTCACCAAAGAGACACCTTAAAAACTCAATTTGTTTTGTTGTCAATATGAAGATCCATTTGCGGATAGGGGATTTGAATATTGTGTTTGTTCAAGACGCTTATTACGCTGTTTCTTATTTTTGACTCTGTGGCAATTCTGGTTGTTTTGGGTGACATTTTTGCAAGAATGCGATATTTTAAGGCGGAAGCGCCAAAAGATGTTATTCCCTGAATTTCAACTTCTTCAAGGAGAGTGCTTCTGAAATCTTCATCTTTCTTAACTTCGCTCA
>JAAZNT010000124.1 GCA_012798145.1 Thermoanaerobaculaceae bacterium
CAATTTTCAGACTTTCAAGTTCTCTCTTTGATTCCTGAAGATTTTTTATTAAATCTCTTTCCTTTTGCCATTTTATCTTCATTTCTTCCGCTTGTTTTTCAAGTTCTTTGAGCTCTTCGTCTATTTCTTTTAATCTTAAAGAAACATCGCCGCTTTCCGCTTCCCTTGAAAGCGCCTGCTTTTCAATTTGAAGCGACGAAATCCTTCTTTGAAGGTTGTCAAGCTCGTAGGGAAGAGAATCAATTTGAATCCTCAACCTTGCAGCAACTTCATCAATCAAATCTATCGCTTTGTCGGGAAGATGCCTGTCGTGAATGTATCTGTTGCTCAAAGTAACAGAAGCCACAATTGCGGAATCCTTTATTCTTACCCCGTGATGAACCTCAAACCTCTCTTTCAAACCTCTTAAGATTGCAATCGCATCTTCTGGAGTCGGTTCTCCAACATAAATCGGCTGGAACCTTCTTTCAAGAGCGGGGTCTTTTTCAATGTGCTTTCTATATTCGTTGATAGTTGTCGCTCCAATTGCGTGAAGTTCGCCTCGCGCCAAAGATGGCTTTAAAATATTTCCCGCATCCATCGCTCCTTCAGCGGCTCCCGCTCCAACTATAGTATGAAGTTCATCAATAAAGAGTATTATCTCTCCTTCGCTTGCCACAACTTCTTTGACCGCCGCTTTCAGTCTTTCTTCAAATTCTCCTCTGTATTTTGCCCCCGCAATCATCGACGCCAAGTCAAGTTGAATCAATCTCTTATGTTTCAATGTTTCGGGAACATCCCCATTTACAATTCTTCCTGCAAGCCCTTCTACTATCGCCGTTTTTCCTACACCCGGGTCGCCGACAAGAACGGGATTGTTCTTTGTCCTTCTTGCCAGAATTTGGGTAAGACGCCTTATCTCCTCGTCTCTACCGATAACGGGATCAAGCTTTCCCCTCCTTGCAAGTTCGGTTAGATCTTTTCCATACTGTTCAAGCGGGGAATACTTCCCTTCCGGGTTCTCATCGGTAACTCTTTGAGTTCCCCTTATTTCTTTGAGAATAGCCAAGATGTTTTCTTTTTCAATGTTAAATTCTTTTAGTATTTTTTGACAAGTTCCTGAAGACGAAGCAAAGGCAAGAAGAAAATGCTCTGTTGAAAGAAACTCATCCTTGAGGGTTTTTGCTTCATTTTCAGCAATTTCTATAATTTCAGAAAGTTCCCTTGACAATCTTGGCTCTTCAGCCCTGCTCAACTTAGGGTATTGTTCAAGAGCATTTTCTAACCTGTTTCTCAAAGGAAGAAAATCTATTTTCAGTTTTCTTAATATTTCTGGAACAACTCCCCCCTCCTGATTTATAAGAGAGAGCATAAGATGTTCGGGTTTAACCTCTGGGTGAAGAAGTTTTTTTGCTAAATCTTGAGAAGAAATAAGCGCTTCTCTTGTTTTCTGAGTCATTTTTTCAAAATTCATAACTGCCTCCTAATAACTTTAGTCAGATAATAATATATATCTTTAGTCTGCTTTTGTCAAGTTTGTTTAATTTGTCTTTTTTTATATATTACTTTATGCGATAAATTATTAGAAATGGCAAAAAAATTTTTTTTAAAATTGTTTCTCAAATAAAGCAATCAGTCAGAAAAAATTTAACCCAAATTTATCAATCTCTTTTAAATCATCAAACGAGTGACTTATCTTCCATTTCCCCTAAGCAATCTCTAATCGCTTGTCAAAGTTTTTTCAACGACAAATTTGGGATAATTTGCATTTGTTTAATTCTTTACCAATTCCACCCTTCTATTCTTTGCTCTGCCTTCTTCAGTCTTGTTATCTGCTATGGGCTTATCTTGTCCAAATCCAGCCGAAGAAAGACGATTAATGTCAATGCCTCCAGCAACTAAAGCAGAGACTACCGCTTTTGCACGCTCTTCTGAAAGCGTCTTGTTTGATTTTGGATCCCCCATATTGTCTGTGTGCCCTTCAACTCTTATTTTTAATCCCGGATTGGACTTCATCATCCTAACAATCTGCTCAATAATAGGTTTTGATTCAGGTTTGATAACCGATTTCCCAGAGTCAAAATTAATGTAAAGAGCTATATGCCCCTCGCTGTTCAAAGCATTTAACATCCCACTTGCAGTAATATCCTGTTTCATTTCCTTCTTGACTACCAAAGTAAGATAATAATTTAAGCCGTCGTCAAAAGGCACAACCTCAAGCCACAGCTCACTTCCATTTTTTTCAACTTTGCCAACCATCATTCTGTATCCGCAGTTTTCTGCACACTCGGCTCCTGAACATACACCGTCAAAGAGTATAGTTCCGCCCATCTCTTTCACAGCATTTAGATAATTTCTTGCAATTTGCAGCTCGCTCGCTTGCTTTCCCTCTTCTTTCAAAGAATATGCCCTGAAATATTTTTCGCCTTCAATTGCAGTGCAATCTTTCCCGTTATAAAAACGGTAATCAGAAAATTCATAATCCACTGCTTCAGTTATTTTATATTCGGGCATTCCAGAAAAATATGGAGTATCTTTTAATTCCGTGCAAAATAATGTAGTTGTAATAACTGCGCAAATGAAGTAAATGATTAAATACAAACTCCTAAAAAGTTTCGTTCTTTCCATAATAACCTCCTTTTTAATTTTTAAATCAAATCTCACCTATCCAAATTAATATTTTCCCATATCTCTTAATAAAGTCAACACTTTGACAAAATGATTTAAACTTTGTTAAAATGAAATTTAATAAAATTTTTTGAAAGGATTTAAGATGAAAAAATCTCTTATTTTAGAAATAGTAATTCTTGTATCGCTTTTCTTTTTCTATCTTGCTCCCTTTTCCGCCCAAGATGTGTGCATCGTTTATCAAAAAGGAACGCCTTTATTTGAAGAGACAGCCGAAATATCAAAAATGGCTTTATCTCCAAAATCATTTATTGCTTTAGAAAAAGACAAAGAAGAGGAAGCAAAGAGCGCTATATCGATAGAAAAAGATTCTTTGATGACATTGGTAGGACCAAACGCTATAACTGTCGCATTTCAGGCAGGCGCTTCAAAAGGAGTTGCGGTTGGGCTTCCCAATCCACTTTCTAAAGCGTATTCAGCTAAAAAAGATTTCGCTTTTGTAACGCTTTACCCCGAAATGAAAATTATTCTTGAGTTCTTGACAAAGTATTACTCTGCAAAAACCGTAGGTCTCATTTACACTAACAGCGTAAATCAGGAGATGGCTGACTATTTTAAAAATCAAATTGAGTCATCCGGCTTTAAATGCAAAACTCTCGGCGTTGATGTTGCTCAAGACCTTGTATCTCCTTTCCCTTTCTTTTTAGGGCAGGTGGATGTGGCTTTGATCTTAATAGACCCTCTCGCCTACAACAAAGAAGCGGTCAAATTTATGGTGACAAAGGCGATAGAAAAGAAAAAACCTATAATTGGCTTTTCAGAGCAGGTGCCTTCGGCTGGAATTCCCCTTGCAATGTTTGTCAATTCTCAAATTCTTTCTGAAACTGTAGTAAAAGCGGTTAAAGAAAAGAAGGCAGGCACAAATACTAATCTTTATTTTTCTTCAAATTTCAAATTAAGCATAAACGAAGAAGCGTGCAAAGCTATAGGAGTAAAATTTGATGAATCAAAAGTTGTTAAGAAGTTTTAGTTTTATTCTCTTTGTTTTTGTCGCTATTCCTCTTTTTTCCCAGGAATCTCTTCAGGAAGAGGCGAATCTGTTTTTTTCAAACACAAAAATTGAATCCGCCTCAAAATACACACAAAGCATAAACGAAGTTCCTGCGACTGTTACAATTGTAACTTCCGATACAATTGAAAAAATGGGGTTCAGAACTGTCGCAGAAGTCCTGAATTTCTATTCCACATCTATGGCTACCTTCTACGATAGAAGGTATGAATTTGGAATCACAAGAGGGTTTTACGAGTTTGAAGATTACAATACAAGAGTTCTTGTTCTTGTTGACGGTGTAATAATAAACGAACCCACCAACAACTTTGCTGGATTTGAACGCTCTCTCCCCATTCCTCTTGAACTTGTTGAGAGAATTGAAATTACCTACGGACCTTTTGGCGTCTTATACGGAACATCAAATTTGGGAGGAATAATCAACATTGTTACAAAAAAACCATCATCTCTGCCCAAGTTTTTTGCCAAAGTTTCAGCGGGCTCATTTAGAGAAAAAGAACTGATGGGCGGATTTAGATTTTCTACAACCTTTAAAGAATTGCCTTTAGAAGGATACTTTTCCGCAGCAAGTTATGATACAGATGGCGCCATTTCTGGAACAGAAAGAATTCTTCTCTCCCCTTCCGACAACTGGTATGTACCAGTCAATTGGAATTTTAACTCTCTTTATGGAGGAAAATGGAACAAAAGGTGCGATTTTGAGAGAGCGCCATC
>JAAZNT010000125.1 GCA_012798145.1 Thermoanaerobaculaceae bacterium
CAGAGGGTAGTTTCCTCAAAAGAAGAATTTCGCATTTCCCCCCGGTTTTTCTTTTGCCGAAAATTCTCGCCTTTATTGTCTTTGAATCGTTGACAACAACCAAATCGCCGTTCTTTAAGAAATCTTTCACTCTTGTAAATTTAGAATGGACAATCCTGTTCTCTTCGTCAATCACGAGAAGTTTTGAAGAATCTCTTGGAACTCTTGGTTTTTGCGCTATTGATGATTCGGGGAGAAAATACCAGAAATCTTTTGTTTTCATTTCTTGTCAAGAAATTTCTTTCTGTAATTTTTTAGAAACAAGACCGCTTCTTTTCTGTTTTTTATCTTTCCGTCAATCTGCTCCTGCCTTAAAGATTTAAGAGCGTTTCCAAGTTTTTCCTTTTTTGCTTTCAAGCCAAGAATATCCATCGCTTCAAGCCCATCAATAAGTTTTGGTGGAATAATAATTTCTCTTCCTATATCTTGATAAAGCGAAAACATATTCTCGCAGTAATAATAGTATTCTTCAATTTCGCTTTGAGTCCTCTCCATTGAGGAAAAATCTATAAAACTTAAAAGCATAAGAAGTGGGAAATCTTCCCCAGATTCTCTTATCAATCTTCTTTTAGCGGTTTCAGACACTTTCTTGTCTTTAAAAAGAAGAAGAGGTCTTAAATGAAGTTCGCAAAGGCGCGCAACTTCATTTGTGATTTTGGTTGGAAACTTTAATCTTGAAAGGTTTTCTTTTGCGATCTTTGAAGAAATTTTCTCGTGCCCGTAAAAATGGATTCCTTTTTTATCTTCAGAAAACGAATCTTTCTTCCCTATATCGTGAAAAATAATCGCAAGCCGCAACTTTAAAATTTCCCTCTCGGAATGGCTCTTTATGCTTAAAATCTGCGAAAGATAAATGTTTTCATCAAGAAATTTAAGCATATCAAAAATATGGGTTAAGACATCGCTTTTATGGGGATAGGGCTGTTTCAAACCTTTGAGTTCAGCAAGAAAAGGAAAAAAGATAAAAAGGATATTGTTTTTTGTCATTTCTTTCAAAGTATTTGCGCAATTTTTTGATACAAGGATCTTTGAAAGCTCCGTCTGAATTCTCTCTTTTGCTATCTTTTTTAATTTTTCTCCATCTTTTGCCGCCACCGAAAGAGTTTTCTCTTCCCAAGTAAGTTCAGGGAAAAATGAGCATAACCTGTATCCCTTTAAAATCCTCAACGCATCATCACAGAACGCATTGGAACTTGTCATCCTCAAAACTTTTTGTTGTAAATCTTTCAAACCTTGGCAGGGGTCATAAACTTCAAAGGTGTGAAGATTAACAGCGATAGAATCAATTGTAAAATCTCTTTTTTTCAAATCTGCAGAAATTGTTCTTCCTTTAATAGGAGAAAAATCAGCACCTCCCTCTCCAAGAGGAATCCTGTAAACATATTCAAGATTTCTCCCAAGTTTGAAAAAGTTTATTTTTAGTTTTTCAGACAGAAATGAAACCAATTTTCGGGGATCTTTAACAACAAAATCATACTCCTTCGGCTCAACGCCAAAACCAAAATCCCTAATCGCTCCTCCTACAAGATAAACTTCAGGAAAATCTTTGAGAAGTTTTCTGAAAAGAAGAAGAATCTCATCCTTTTTGATTTTTGCTAAAATATCTCTCTTCATCGCAAAATCCAAAAGCAAATTTTGCAACACAAAGAATTAAAATGCAAATTTAGATAAGTCTCGCAGAATGAAATACCCATCTTTTCACTAAAAAAACAGAGGAATACAAAAAATTATTTAAGCACTGACTAATCTCAGATACGTCATAATTTAATTGTTGTTAAAGGAGACAGGAAATTTAATTTATTCCAAATAAAAAATTATTCTTTTTCTTCTATTCCGAAAAATAAGGAAGATTTGGAAGTGTTTAAGATCTCATATTTGAAGTGTCTTCGCTTTTCTTGGTCAAGCAATATCTCTGTTTTTTCCAATTCAAGAGGTGTTTCTGGTATGTAAAAGGCTTCTTTGAGCTTCTCCCAATCCTTTTCTCTTATCGTTATCACTTTTCCAAGAAATGCACTTGCAAAACAGCCGTTGATTTTTGTCTGCTCCGTCTCTTCAATTTTTCTTTCTGCAATTTGAATATATTTTGGATCAATGTCAATCCCTATGAACCTTCTTCCCATTTTTTTGGCTGCAATCGCCGTCGCTCCAGTTCCTATGAATGGATCAAGGACAATATCTCCTTCGTCGCAACTCATCAGAAGCAGTCTTTCAAGAAGATGTATCGGAAGTTGGCAGGGATGCTCGTCTCTCCTTTTCTTGTGCCTAATTCTATGAATATCTGTCCAAACATCTGAGACAAGCGGTCCAAATTGGTGCATCTGGTTTTTCTTGCCACCATAATCCTGAAGGATATACTTGCATTTTCTGCACCTTTTATAAAGAAGCCTTATGTCAAAAAATTTAAAATCATCAGACTTGACATAATATAAAATGCCATAGTGGTTGGGAAGAAGCGTTCTGCCGAGAGGAGAACCCATAGCATCCCAGGCAATCCAATGGCGAAAAATGGCAATTTCATTTAGATATGAACCAAAATAGATTAACCACTTTGGAATATTATGAACGAAAATTGAACCGGTTGGCTTTGTTATCCGAACCATCTCATAAAGCCATTTTTGACACCAAGCCACATATTCGTCCACCTGACGCTTGTCGCTGTAATTGTTGTACTTCTTCTTTAAATTGAAAGGCGGGTCTGCAAATGTGACATCTATACTATCATCTGGAATCTGTCTCATAACTTCAAGGCAATCACCTTGAATGATTTTGTTTATTGAAGAATGAAGAAAGTCTTTATTTTGCACCAAACACCTCTCTTAAAAGTATTCTGAACTTGTTAATCTCCTCCTCATGGAATGTAAAAACGAAATCATAAGCCTCAACCATTCTTTTTAAATCACCTCTTCTTACATACCAACCAATACCATCGACAAAACCAACAAATACAACTTTTGGATAATTCTTTTTTAAATAATCTGCAACCGTCTTTTCAGTCTTAGCCTTGTCTCCCATTCCTGAAGCAGTAGTCACAGAGTAAGAACATTCAATTATCATTTTGGGTGATGTTTTGTTTGGAACTATAAAATCCATTGTTCTGGGAATATTTCCCGCTTCAGGTATTTTGAATTTTCCTTTTTCAAAAGATAACTTATTTATTGTAAGTATTTCTTCTATAACAACCTCAGGATTACCTTCTCTGGAGGCTTTATATGCACCTTTTGTTTTATATCTAATTATGGTGTCCACAAGAGATTCCACTGAAAAGCTGAATTTTCTTATATCAAGTTTTTTATACTCAAAAAGAGGAAGGACTTGTTTTAATATTGGCACGGTAAGACCCTTAAAAAACAGGTTTACAATACCCTCAGCAAATTTTTCATTTGATTTTATCAAAGACTTTATCTTATCCAATCCCCACTCAGATTCATACTCTTCTTCCGGCCAGTAAGATTTATTGACCAGTGCCGATATCTTTTCGTCATTTGTAATTCTAATAAAAGTAATTAGTCGTTGCAAACTCTCTTTTGAGAAACCAGTTATAGTTAAAATAGCATCCAACCCATCTTCAACATTTATGATGTGTTCAAGTAAGACAGATTCTTTTAGCCCCTCTTGTTCTATCCTGTTTTTGAGAAGAAAAATATTCTGGGCAATTGAAGAAATATGCCCTTCATGGTATTCTTCAAACTCTTCATTGTAAAAATAAAATGTGTTTTTTGAGATGACAGTGTTAAGTTTTTCATTTAAAGAAGGTGTTGGAATTTTATTATTCATTTTTTTACCACTCCAAATCTCTTTTTTCTGCTTCTTTATCCTCTCGTTCCGCTTGGTTTTCATAATATTCTGCGATTTTTTTCAAAATAGCACTCATTCTTGGAAATTTAATAGCCAATTCTTGGGAATATTTATTATACATACCTACTAACTTCCTTTCCTGGTCTCCACCTTCAAATAGAGATTTGGTAACAACTCCTCTTTTGTTTAATGTTCCCGTGATAAAACCCTCCCCTAATTCTTTACTTCCTATTTCTTCCACTATTTTACATATTGCTTCTGGTGGCCAATTACCATCTTCATCAGGTAAAGAATAGGCAAAAACTTGTCCAATATGACTATCACAAACCTCTAATCTATCAATATATCTACAAAGTTCTCTTGCTTTCTCGACCCAATCTTTTAATTTGTAATAATTTATTTTACCACTTTCATCATTTCTGGGAATGGTTTTCCAAGTATGAAGCAATTCCCAAGCATGTTGTGCTCTTTGTTTTCTTAATTCTATTGGCAGTTCTTCTTCTACATTTTCTACATTCTTGTTTTTAGGTTTATAAAGGGACTTAATCACTTAAACAAAAAATTTAGGATTATTTGATAACTCTTGGTGTAACATTTTAGGCGGTCTACCACTACCGACACTTACAAGAACGGGTAAATAAAGCCATTCTAAGTTAGCAATTTCGTCATTTTCTACTTCTTTAGATTCATCAAGAACCTTAAAAAGTTCTTCAATATCCCAAGAATGAACTATGTTAATACTATCTACGCTTTTTTCTAAAGCAGCCTTTTTAAGCAACACGCTTATAAACTTTGCAGAGATTTCTTTCTTAAACATAGCTGCAATATCTAAAGCAGTAAAATGTCTTTTTACCTCAGCTAACTTTTGTAAGCCGTATAGTTTATCATCTGACTGGATATCAAAAAATCTTGGGTAAACTTTTTCCCAATATCTTTGTTCTATTCCATATCCAGACTTCTCTAAAAAATTCCAGACTTTACGATTTTGTGGTAATCCCAGAAATATATTCACTTTTCTTTCTGAAGACCAATTTTCATTCATTGCTTTATTTATAATTTTTTCAATATAA
>JAAZNT010000126.1 GCA_012798145.1 Thermoanaerobaculaceae bacterium
CTTTATCAAAGGGCTTTGGAAATAAAGAAAAGTGCTCCAGCCCCCAGAAAAAGACTTATAAAAATATATGAAAATGAAAACAATTACGAAAAAGCCTTAAAACTCTCTTTAGAAGGGGAAAAGATAATTGATTACGATCCTGATTTTTCAGTGGAAACAGTTCAAATACTCGTTTTTTTAAAAAAATATGAAGAAGCCAAAAAAATGGCACTTGAAAGATTAAATAAATTTCCTAACAATTCCGCTTTATTGTTTCTTTACTCATATGCTTCATTTTTACTTGGTCAAATAGAGGAAGCAGAACTTTATTGCGAAAAATCTTTAAGCGCAGATAAGCAAAATGTTGATTCTGTGATTTTATTATCAGAGATTATGTTGAGACAACACAAAATAAAAGATTCGTTTGAGATTTTGCAGAAAGGGCTTTATTTTAATCCTAACGATCCGAGAATCATGGCGAAAATTGCTGAATTATCAAAAAGCTTTTCTGAATGATGAGAAAAAATGGTTAAAAAAGATCCCTTAAAAATCGGCTCTTATGAAATTTTCTGGCTTGATGGAGGAGTTTTTCATCTTGACGGCGGTGGAGTTTTTGGGGTTGTTCCAAAAGTGTTGTGGGAAAAGAAATATCCTCCTTTTACGGGGAATAATGTTTTAATGGAGGCAAGCCCTATTTTACTGAAAGGTGAAGACAAAAATATTCTTATTGATACAGGGCTTGGAAACAAATTGACAGAGAAGCAGAAAAAAATTTATGGAATTTTGCAACCTTGGGATATTCACCAGAGTCTTGAACAAATTGGACTGAATGCGGAAAAGATTGATTATGTAATTTTGACTCACTGCGATTACGATCATGTGGGAGGGCTTGTTCAATACGATAAAAACGGTGAACTTGAACCTACCTTTCCAAACGCAAAAATATTTCTTCAAAGGAAAGAATGGGAGGATGTAAAAAATCCAAATAAAAGGGCGGCACACAGTTTTTGGGAAATAAATTTCAAAGGAGTTGAAGAATCGGGAAACCTTGAACTTATTGATGGAAATAGCGAATTGTTAAAGGGTGTTTTTGTTGAATACACAGGAGGGCACAACAGAGGACATCAAATTGTCAAGATTATTAGCGGAAATGAAGTTGCATTCCATCTTGGAGACATTCTTCCCAGCCATGCACACTTTAACCCTTTGTGGGTGGCGGCTTACGACAGTTATCCTCTTGATGTTATAGAGTTGAAAGAAAAATATTTAAGTGAGATAGTTGAAAAACAGTGTTGGGTGCTGTTTTACCACGACCCGCATATTATGGCTTGTAAATTTAACGAAAAGGGCGATACACTGTTTTCAAAAGAAAGGGAAAGGAGGAATTAAATGAGTATATTAAAAGAGTTCAAAGAATTTGCGGTAAAGGGAAATGTAATTGATATGACTGTAGGAATCATTATTGGAACCGCTTTTGGAAAAATTGTTAGTTCTTTGGTCAATGATGTTGTTATGCCTCCCATAGGACTTCTTGTCGGGGGAATTGATTTCTCCAAACTTGCAGTGGTTCTTAAACACGACCCGGAGGGCAAAGCGGATGTCCTCCTGCGGTATGGGTTGTTTGTAAACACCTTGATTGATTTTTTAATAATTGCTTTTGTAATCTTTTTGGCGATCAAGGCAATAAATAAACTCAAAAAACCCGCAGCTCCTGCGGAAGTTACAACAAAGGAATGTCCCAAGTGCTGTACTTCTATTCCTTTAAAAGCGACAAAATGCCCCAATTGCACTTCTGATATTCAATAGTGGCTTTTTAGCGCCACAAGAAACATCCTTCCCGCTTTATCTTTGTCTCTTCTGTAAGAGGCAAAGTTGTTTTCATCGCAGAATGTGCATCTTTGATCCAGATATATTTTTTGCGGAGGAATGCCTAAATCGCTTAGTATTTCTGCGTTTATAAGAGGTAAATCAAGTTTTAACTCTTTGAAAAGAACTCCTTTGCTGTTTGGAAATTTTTCTTTGAAGCTTTCAACTCTTTCGAGAGCGACATCATAACAACAACTTCTGATTGATGGCCCTATCCAAACAGCGTCGCAATCGCGTGGATTAAAAAGAGAAACGCCTTTTTCCACAATTTTTGAAAAAGTTCCTTTCCATCCCGAATGAATGGCGATTAACAAACTTCCATTGTTAGCGGAAATCAAAATGGGGACGCAGTCAGCGACTGCAATTGTTATCGCTGTGCCAATACTTTTTGTGTATAGACCGTCGCCTTCAACTCCATCCTCTTCTTCTACAATCACATCAGAGTGAATTTGCTTCAACGCGCAAATTTTGTTTGGTTTTATCTTTCTTTCAATCAAAAAATTTTCAATTTCTTCTTTTGTTTTTCTTTTTTCTTTGTCAATTAAGAAAAAAGCGAATACATTTTTTGGGAAAATAGTAGTTAAATCAATATAATGCCCGCTTTTGTCGGTGATAACTTTGCCTTGAAATTTATTAAACATAGTTCAAACTTCCTCTCCGAAAGGATTATTCAAAGCATCTAAATGAAGAATAAAATTTCTAAATTCATTTGGATTAAATTTTGCAGATGTCTTAAACTCAATAAAATTTGAACTTAGAGCCGTTCCATTTTCAAGAGTGAGAGATTTCAAAACCCTTCCTTCATTCTTTTTTAAAAATTTTAGATTCTTTATTTTTGCCAGTTCAAGAAGAATTTTTTTTCTTTCTCTTTTAATTTTTTCTGGAAGAGTTTTCATAACCTGTGCGGCGGTGTTTTCTCTTTTGCTGAAGGTGAAAATGTGAAAAAAAGAAAGAGGCAGTTCTTCAAGTGCGTTGATAGTTTCCTGAAATTCAGTCTCTCCTTCTTCAGGAAAGGCGCAAAGTATATCACAACCTATTGCGGCGAAGGGAAGTTCAGAACAAATTTTTTCAATTATTTTTTTCAATTTTTCAACATCCTGCGCTCTATTCATACTTTTTAAAACTTTAGGGGAAAAACTTTGTATTGGAATATGAATATGATGGCAGATTTTCTCATTACTCTCTTTAATTAATTGAATAAATTCGTCGTCTATGGCGGAAGGTTCAACAGAACTCAGTCTTATTCTAAAATTGCCTTCTTTCTTCAGCAACGCTTTCAAAACATCTTTTAATGTCAATTTTTTATCAAAATCTTTTCCGTAATCGGAAATGTTTGTCCCGGTCAATACGATCTCTTTGTAGTTTTTTGTCAATAAAGAATCAAACTCTTTTACTATCTCGCAAATTTTTCTTGATAAAGATTTCCCCCTTACAAATGGAACAACGCAATAACTGCACTTTCTGTCACAGCCCTCCTGTATCTTTAAAAATGCCCTTGTTCTTTCGCCGAAATCGGGTATTGGTTCAGAAGAAGGAAAATAATTAAGTTGTTTTAACAATTGCTTTTCGTTTTCGGCAACAAAATCAGCCTCTTTAAAATCTTTTTTGAGGTCTTTGGAATATTTTACTGCGCATCCAACAACTGCAATTTTTTTTCTTTCATTTTCTCGCCGAAGCCGTCGCAACATTTTTTTTGCTTCAGAGTGAGCTTTTGAGGTTACTGTGCAGGTATTTAAAATTATCAAATCCTCGCCGAAATCTTCGAAAATAGTTTTTAATCGGGCAGAATCATATTGATTTAACCTGCATCCTTGAGTATAAATTTTAATCATTGCTATCTGTTAATTTCTTCCAAGATCTTTTGTGTCTCTTCTCCGTGAGTTCCAAAACTTTCCGCTATTCTTATTTCTTTTAAAGCGTCTTCCTTTTTCCCTTGCTTAAGATATATTTTTGCGAGGAGAAGATGACTTTCTGAATTTTCTGCGCTTTTCAATGACGATTTAATCAGCTCAATTGCCTCTGACAGTTTGCCTTGTTTCATTTTGAGTTCATCGAGGAATCTCAAGCCAAGTGAAGATTTGCTGTAATTCTTATTTTTAAGTTCTTCTAAAATTTTCATACTTTCTGTTGTGTTGTTTTCTTCTTCAAGAACGATTGCCAATAAGCACTTTGCCTCGTAATAATCGGGAGCGAGTTCAGTTGCTTTTCTGAAATAAACCTCTTTCAATATCGGGTCTGTTGCGATTCTTCCTCTTATATAGGATTCAAATGCTTCCGGGGCAACGGAAGGATAACTTTTAAAACTCTTTTCGCAACTTTCAACAAAAATTTTTGCGATATCCTCTGCAATACTTCTCAGATTTTCAATTTTATCGCTTTTTGCAATCTCTTTTCCCTTTTTCAGAGAATATTCAAGGTCAAAAAAGGAACATTCAACGACGATTAAACCATTTTCAAACTTATATTTTCCAGAAAGGAGATGAGTTGCACCAAGCGTACGTGCGAGCCCCAATTGAGCAGAAAGAGAAAAATTGGGCTGTGAAACCAGATTTTGCTCTTTGAAATAATTTTCAAGGTCGTCTATGGAAACGCAAAGAATGTTATTGTAACTTAAAGATTCTTCTACAGCAGCCGCCAAACCCATTTCAAGCCAGAGGGTTTTAATGTCGCCGTTTTGTTGGGTGAACGGGAAAACCAAAACTCTTTCTGCGCTTGCATTTAAGGTGAATAGAAAAAGAAGGAAGAATAATATTTTTTTTGCCATCAACTACTCCAAATCATTTTGTATTTTAACTTTTTAAGATGGCGAAAGCAAATTCAAATTAGGATTGAGCGCTTAAAACATCGGTGGCTTTAAGTAGTTTAACTTCTGCTTCCACTCCAACTCCTTTTATGTTTTTTAGTGAAAGCTCGCCGCCTATTTTTGTGGTGAGTTCTTTTGAAAGGACAAGACCAAGTCCAGTTCCATTTTCTTTTGTAGTCATATATGGAGAAAAGGGATTTGCTTCAACCTGTGGGGGAAGCCCTCCCGCATTATCGCAAATTTTTATGACAACAAAATCACTCTCTTCTGTTTTTATTGACAATGTTCCACCTTTTTGGCTAAATGCTTCAATTGAATTGAGAGTAAGATTGTAAAGCACCTGATGCAGTTCCTGCTCTGAGGCTCTTGCTGAAAGGTCATCATTCAATTCAACATTCAGTTTGATGTTTTTTGCTTTTATCATCGGCTCAAGAGAGGAAATCAGTTTAGATATTACAGGGGCAATTTTTATGTTTTCAATTTTTGAAATTTTCTCTTTTGAGATTTCCTTGAATTTTCTCGTAAGATTTGTCAGGCGGTCTATTTGCAGTATTCCTTCGGAGGCGGCTTTTTTGGCTGTATCGGGAAAACCTTCATCTTTGGGATCTAAAGAGAGAATTTCCTGAAGCCAAAGTTTTATTGGAGTCAAACTGTTATGCAGTTCGTGGGCGACCATCTTTGCCATCTCAATTTGTGTTTCGCTTTTTGAAATTTCAAAAGCAGATGTTATATCTTTAAAATGGTGAAAAACCAAACCACCACTTTGCGAAACAAGATATTCATACTGTTTGCTATTGTGTTTGATTTTCTTTGAGCCACATTCCTTAAATTTTTCATAGAGTTCTATTCCAAGAGGATTTGATACGATCACCGTTGAATCATTTGTCATCACAACGCCATCTTCGGTCATTGAGAAAAATCTTTGAAGTAGATCCGCCGCGCTTCTCAAAGTTTTTCTTATGTTCGCTTCTCTTTCCTGAAAACGCAGGGTGGCAAGAAGATAGGGCAGATTCAGCGGTTTTTCTATAAAATCAACAACCCCCTTTTCTTTTGCAATTACGGGGGTCTCTTCTTCGCCATATCCCGTCATTATTGTTATCAGAATATCGGGATTTGTTTCTTTCAGGCGGGAAGCGAGTTCAAGCCCGCTCATCTCCGGAAGTTTGAGATCCAAAAGGGCTATATCCAATTTTCGCTCTTTGGCTATCCTTATTGCCTCTGAAGGGAGGGAAGTCGGGATTATCTCCATGCCTGTATGCTTTTTTAAAATTCTTGTAAGTTCTTCTATAGTTCTTTCGTCGTCTTCAACCAAGATAATGGTTGTTTTTGAATTATCCATTTGGCTCTCCTGCTAACGGAAATGTCACTATAACTTTTGCTCCGCCCAAAGAAGATTTCCCAATTGTCAGATTTGCTCCAACTCTTTTGCAGTAGTTTTCAACAAGAAAAAGTCCAAGCCCCATTCCTTGAGGTTTTGTTGTATAAAATGGCTCAAAAGGTTTTTGCAGGTATTCTTCTGGAAACCCTTCGCCGTTGTCTTCAACTATTAAAGTTGCTTTATTTTCCTCTTCCTTAAAAGAGCACAGAATAAGAGGAGATAAGGAATTGGCAACAGCGTCTTTGGCGTTAAGAAGTAGATTCAGTGCTATTTCAACCAAAATTTCTTCGTTTGCCATCACTAAGGGATAATCGTTTTGGTAAATCCATTTTACAATCACATTTCTTGGAAGTTGGGGTTCAAAAGGTCTTTTTGCTACCGAGAGCCAAGAAGATGGCGGCAATTTTTTAACATCAGAAAAACTTTTTGAAGATTTAAGAGCAGTCAAATCTTTCAAGATTTTTCCCGCCGACTCCAAATGTTCTTTTAAAACCAGAATATCTTCTTTTGTTGGATTTCCCCCGTCAAGAATTATTGAATCGAGTCTTAATTTTACCGGATTCAAAGCGTTGTTTAACTCGTGCGACAGACCTGCTCCAACCCTTTGCATCAGTCCCAATTTTTCAGTTTTAATAAGTTGCTCTTTTTGTTTTTCAAACCTTTCAACAAGGTCTTTAAAAGCAAGTGAAAGTCTTTTTAGTTCATCTTTCTGCGTTGAGTCTTCAAAAGCGTCCTCTCTTTTCCACTGTTCCATTTCTTTTGAGAGGTTTATGATAGGAAGCACAATTTCATTTTCAACTTTTTTGAAGAATTTGAACCAAGTGAATAGAGATAACATCAAGGCGGCGAGAAGAAAAATAAAGAGAAAAATTTGTATCAAGCCCAAAGTCGTCACCATATTTTGCTGGGCGCTTCTCAACCTTCCTCTGTCAACAAGAATTACAACATCTCCATAGTATGCGGTGTCAAGGAAAAGCGGAAATTCAATCTTTATTAAATCGCTTTTGAAAGAAGAAGCGGATGGTATCGCCTCTTCTTCGGATGAAATTTTGGCAAGGTTCCATTTGGAAGAAATAGTTATGCCTCTCAAATGGTCTGAAAAAGTTATTCTTGCCGCAAGGTCGTCCGTCAATATGGAACACTCTTTTGCAAGTTCTTCTTTTAAAACATCTCTCTTGATTGCCCTGATTTCGTATATACTTGCGCTGTATCCCCTTTGTTCAGAAATTGCAAGAATAACCTGCTCTGGGAGATCAATGTTTTTTTTGACTATCGCTTTCAATCCCAAAGGATAAGCACTCTTTTCTACTATCTTGGTTTTGGAAATAATAGAAATCTGCTCTTCATAGCGGGCGATCCTTTTCAACCTCGGTTCAAAAGCGAGGTCGTAAAGCAGAATTCTCGCCAAACTTCTTGCCTCTTCCTCTGTGTAAAGATCAATCGCCTTAGTGAGAATGTTTTTCTGCCATAAAGAAATTGCAATTAAAGTGACAAAGGAAACAGTTACAAGGCTAAACAGGAAAAGTTGCTGAATTAAAGCGTATTTTCTCAACTTTTCTTTCAAAGAATATTCTTTATTCATTTTTCTCTTAAATTTCTCAATCTTGCCTCTGCCCTTACAAGAGAAGATTCTGGATCATCTCCATAAACCACGACATCGTCAATGGATTCTTTTAAAAAATTTAATCCTTCCCATTCAAAAGGAAAACCAATCACTGTTGTGTTTTCAATTGCGTTTCTGCAAGGAGAATCTACATTCTGTGTTTCAATAATAGGATAAATGCCTTTGTTGATAAATCCCTTCTGAAAATCTTCCTCAAGAAAATGTTTAAAAAGTTTTATTTTGGTGTCGTCAAAATTGTATCCCATAAGGCAGAAACCATCATAAATAGAAAAAGATTTTAAAGTTGAAGGAAGAGGAGTCACAACCGCATTCAATCCTTGTTTTTTAAGTTTTTCTAATAAAGCAGAGCATTCTGAAAGTTTGACAAAAGCCGCCGTTGCGCTTCCGCTAAGTAACATAGATTCTGCCTGATGAATTTTGATTTTGGATAGATCAAACTCTTTAAAGAACTCCATCAATTTTACTGAATGATAATCGTAAAGTCTTTCGGGTGGGATTCCTCTTTCAGAGGCAAGAAGCGACAGAAACAAAACATCTTCGGAAACTGTGGAAACCAAACCAATATTTGCCTTTCCTCTTCTTTGAAGGTGTCTTATATCGTCTCTCAAAAAACCAAGATTTTTTGGCTCTGGGAGATCGTTGAACGGCTCTTTGATATAGATAAAAACGGGGAAATCAAGATTAAGCGGAAGAGCGTAAATTCCATTTTCGGTTGTAAAGAGATTCAAGACTTCTTTGTTTAATCCTTTCTTCCATTCTGTTGGGAAGCAGGATGCCCACTCTTTAAGAACGGGGGCGGTTCTTGACGGGACAACTATGCCGTCAAATGCTGATGATTTGGTGGAAAAAAGCAAAACTTCAAGATTTTTTACTCTCTCTTCCGGCTTTAAGGTGATCATTCGGAAATCGTCAAGAAACGGGTCTTTTTGAATATCAAAGAGAGGCAGGGCTTCAACCGGTATCCCGATTCTTGCGGTTTGGTTTTTTTCAATCTTTTTTGGAGAGCAGCAGATAATCAAAAATACCAGCGCTAAAACCAAGATTCTCTTCATAAAAAAATTATACTTCTTTTTTCTTTAATTTGAAATGGAAAGCAAAGAGAAACTATGACATTTCAACCATTCTTTGGATTGGAATTATGGCTCTTTCTCTAATTTCTTTTTGGACTTTAACTTCAAAAACCTCGTTTTCAAGAGAATGAAGAACTTTATCAAGCGTGATCATTTTCATATATTTGCACTCAAGTTCTTCTGAGACAAGATGAAATTGAGATTGAGGAGAAATTTTGCTCAATCTGTGAAGAATTCCCTTTTCTGTAGCAACAACATATTCTTTTTCTTTTGATTTTTCTACTTCTTTTATCATACCTTCTGTTGATAAAATTATTGAATCCTTTTCTCCCTTGTCGTATGCGTCAATTAGGCAGGATGTTACACAGCCGCATTCGGGATGGATTAAAAATTTTGCATCAGGATGCTCTCTTCTTGCTTTTTCAATGTCTTCCGGCTTAACAGCGGCGTGGACATGACACTCACCTGCCCATAGCCGCAAATTCTTTCTTCCGGTCACTCTTGAAACATAAGAGCCCAAAAACATATCAGGCCCGAAAAGAACCATTTTATCTTTATCTATTGAATTTACGATTTTTACAGCGTTTGAAGATGTTACACAGTAATCGCTCTCCGCTTTGACTTCCGCCGATGTATTCACATAAGTTACAACAACCGCTTCAGGATATCTTTTTTTCCATTCTTTAAGTTGGGCAAGCGTAAGAGAATCGCTTAAAGAACATCCAGCATCCAAATCGGGAATCAGAACTTTTTTATCAGGACAAAGAATTGAAGCGGTTTCAGCCATAAAATGAACGCCGCAAAACAGGATGATTTTCTCCTTACAATTTCTTGCTTTTTGAGAAAGCCCCAAAGAATCTCCAACATAGTCGGCGATGTCTTGAATTTCTGGAAGTTGATAATTGTGGGCAAGTATCACAACATCCTTTTCCTGCTTCAGTTTCTCTATTTTTTTAATCATAGTTTCTTTTTCCATATCCATTCAAACAATATTGTGTATCAAAATATTTCTTTAATCAAGGCGCTTTTCTTCGTTCAAAAAAGGAAGAAAGGGAATCATCACCATAGAAGGAATTGTCAAAATAAAGGTTATTATAAAGAAAGTTGAAAAGCCCACAGCGTTTACAAGAGCGCCGGAAAATAACCCGACCATTGAAGAGGCGATATTCATTATTCCTGTTGCTGTTGCCATATTTGAGGCTTTAAACTCTTTTAGTGTTGACCTCATAATGAGAACCATAAAAAATGAAGTCCCGAGCCCCGCTCCGAATGTTTCAATCACTACAAAAGCGGAAGTTATAAAGAATTTTGTTTTTGTTAAAACCAAATCTCCTTCATAAATTTGCGAAAGGAATGCGTAAAAAAGGTTAGGGATATTTTGAGCGAGAACCAGATACCAAGCGACTTTCTTCAGCCCAAATTTGGAAATGAGCGCGCCGCCAGCAATTCCTCCAAGAATAGAGGATGTAACGCCGAATGTTCCGTAAATGATGCCATAATCGCCCCTTTCAAAACCGATTGTTTTCAACATCGGATAGAGCATATTCAAAATAAGAGATTCTCCCAAGCGGTATAAGACAAGAAAAATTAAAAAAATGGACATCTTTTCTCTGTCAAAGTAAGCGATGAAAGACTCTGAATATGCGTTCTTTCTCTCTTTTAATTTTGCCTTTACAATTGGAAAAATTAAAGGGAAAAGCGCTAAGAGGGCGATTATAAAAAGCCCGGAATATGGGACTATCGGGTATTTGGGCAAATTTATCAAAACTTCTTTGTTATTTGAAAAATAGAGAGCAATAAGAAAAAAAATGGCAAGAAAAAGAATCACCTTTGTCTTAGAAATGTCCCTGATAATAGAACCAATCTTTGCCTTTTCTTCTTCAACTTTTGGGAGAAAATTAATATGAAAAATAAAAACCGCGCCGAATATGAGAGAAGATACAAAAAAAGCGCCGCTGAACTTAATTATTGAAGAGAGATAGAGGATTCCCCCTCCTCCAAGAATCAATGCGAGTCTATAAGAGAGTGATTGAAATCCTACAAATTTTGATTGTTCTTCCCTGTTAAGCGCTTCAAGGTAGTATCCGTCTGAAGCGATGTCGTTTGTGGCAGAAAGAATTGATAAAAATAAAAAGCCAACACCCACAAATGCCAAAGGATTGCTTTTAAGACAGAGAAAAGAAATCAAAAGGATGAAAAGAGTTATTACTCCTTGAATCAACAAAAGCCATTTTCTCTTTGTTCCGTAGTTGTCGATGAAAGGAGACCATAAGAACTTGAAAACATAGGGAAGCCCGAAAATAGATGTAAATCCAACCCATTCAAGGGAAGCCCCTAAATCTTTAAAAAAGACTGTCGATATTTGTCGGACAAGAGAATAGGGAAACCCCTCCGCAAAATAGATTGAAAAAACCCAAGGCGGAGGAAACTTCTTCTTATCACTTTGTGATGTCATTTGCCTCTTTTAAAAGCGTCAAATAGGAGTTGTATTCTTCGACCCCCAAATCGTTTTTTGTTAGAGCGTCGATGACAGCGCACCCCACTTCGTTTCTATGGGTGCAGTTTGAAAATTTGCAATTGTATGAAAGTCTATCAATATTTAAAAACGCTCCCTGAATTTCCCTCTGACTCACATTATAAAGAGCAAATTCCCTGAGCCCCGCGGTGTCTATCAAAAATCCGCCGTTTGGCAGTTTAACTGCAGTTGCAGAAGTGGTTATATGTTTTCCTTTAAGACTGTCTTCATCAACATCGCCCACTTTAAAATTCGCTTCTGGGCAGAGGACATTTGCGATAGAACTTTTGCCTACGCCAGAATGCCCAACCAGCAAGACCCATTTGTTCTTAAGATAATCTGAAAGTTCGTCAAAACCTCTTTTGTTGAGAGCGGAAGTGACAAAAACTTTCAAACCGTATTCCTCATATATTTTTTTGAAATCTTCAATTTCATTTGGCTCAAGAAGATCTGCTTTGTTGATAACGACAAACAAAGGAATTCCTTCAGAGTTGCAGGCGCAAAGAAACCTGTCAACAAGCCCCCTTTTCAAAATCGGGTTTGGCGCTACAACGATGGATGCCTCGTCAATATTGGCAGCAATTGTATGCTCCTTGTTTGTAAAGGTTATTTTTCTTGAAATCTTGTTTTTTCTCGGAAGAATATCTGTTATAAGAGGTTCTTTACCCTTTTGCTCTCTGACAGTGACAAAATCTCCCACCGCAATCCTGTTTTTGAGATTATAAGAAGAAAGTTCAAACCTTCCTGCAGGAAATGCGGAAAACACCTTTTCCCCGTCAAAAACCCAATGCTTTTTTCCGCAAAGTTTCACA
>JAAZNT010000127.1 GCA_012798145.1 Thermoanaerobaculaceae bacterium
AAATAACAAAGTGATAAAAATTGACGAACTTTTAAAAATTTTAGAAGGCAGATGCCATAAGAAAATTATCCATTTCGGCGCATGCAGTGTTTTTAATTTGGAGGGAAGGGTTTTGAAAAAAATCTTGACTCAGTTTGACGCCCTTGCAATCTCGGGATATTCTTCAGAGGTTGACTGGGTTACTTCTTCAGTTTTTGAAATGCTTTTTCTCGCAGAACTTCAAAAAAACGCTATGACAAAATCGGGAATTTTAGCGGTCAAGAAAAGAATAAGCCAAATCACCCCGAGATTGAGCAAAAAACTTGGCTTTAAAATGGTGATAAAAGATTGAGCCGATTCAACAAAGATAATTTAACAGGTTTTAGTTTGTCATGGTTTCTGCTATAATAAATTTGGCGAAAGCGCTTTCAAATTGATAGAAGAAATAGAGCAAAAAAGAGAATTCGTATTGAGGAAAGAGTTTGAAGAAATTGAAAAAAGAATAAAAAGGGCGGGTGCGGAGAGTTTCGCATTGACATTTGGCGATTTTGAGATGGAAGTCTTTGTTAAAAATAAAAAGAGAAATGTTTTTGAATTTGTCGAAACAAAGGGCGCTCTGGATTTTTCAGATTTTCTTTCTGTTATTTTTGATTTTTTCCTGCCAAGAAATTTGGTTTATGAAAACGCACTTGAAGAAAGCAAAAGACTTCTCAAAGAGTGGTTGAGAGAAAATTTTGGAAGGATTACAGAATCTTTTGTTGAAGAACTTGACAGAATGACTTCCCAGCAAGCTTCTTTTTTTGAGAATAAACTTAAAGAAACTGCCAAAAATATTGAAACGGCGATAGAAGAAGGAAAGAAAAAAAAGGATAAAGACGAAGCAAGTGTAAAAGATGAAATTGAACGACTTGAAAAAACAAAGGAAAAACTTCTAACTTTATTAAATGTCACAAGGGGAAATGGCTTGTTGGAGAATTAGATGAAAAAGACTTTTAATTTTGCTTCGCCTTTTCGTTTTGTAATTCTACTTGGGATAGTGAGCCTTTTTTCAGACATTACTTACGAAGGCGCAAGAAGCATAAACGGCATATTTTTGGGTAGTTTGGGCGCATCTGCCGTATTGATAGGGGTTGTGTCGGGCTTGGGAGAATTGTGCGGATACGGACTGCGCATCTTAAGCGGACTACTAAGCGACAAAACTCAAAAATATTGGCTTTTCACTATTGTGGGATATTTTGTGAACCTCCTTGCAGTTCCCCTTCTTGCTCTTGCGGGAAACTACAAGATTGCAGCGTTTCTTATTATTCTGGAAAGAATTGGTAAAGCGGTAAGAACTCCCTCAAGAGATGTTATGCTTTCTTATGCAGGAAGTTCTTTAGGTTCAGGATGGGCTTTCGGAATTCACGAAGCGATGGATCAAATTGGAGCAACCATTGGGCCTTTATTTATCGCTTTGGCTCTCTCTTTCAGAGGCGACTTAAGGATGGGCTACGGCTTTTTGGCGATACCTGCGATTCTTGCCATTTTGGCGCTTATTTTTTCCCGTTTCTCATATCCAGAGCCAAAAGATATGTTAAAAAAAGAGGAAATAATTGAGATTAAGGGACTCAATAAAAATTTTTATCTTTATATCGTTTCTATATGTTTCATCGCCGCTGGATATGTAGATTTTCCCTTGATTGCCTACCATCTCCAAAAAGAAAATATCGTTGCTTCAAATATAATCCCTCTTTTCTATTCTCTGGCGATGATCTCAGACGCTCTTTCTGCAATTGTTTTTGGAAAGTTGTTTGATAAATTTGGCATCTCTGTTATTTTGTTTGGCATATTTTTATCAATATTGTTCTCTCCTCTTGTATTTTTGCTTGGATGGGAGTTTGCCCTTGTAGGAATGGCTTTATGGGGAATTGGGATGGGCATTCAGGAATCAATCCTTAGAGCGCAGATTTCAAAACTTGTTAAAGCAGAAAAAAGAGGCTCGGCGTTTGGTATTTTTAACGCTTTTTACGGCTTTTCTTGGTTTTTGGGCAGCGCCGCGATGGGATTTTTATACACAAGGTCAATAATTTTTCTAATTTTATTTTCAATTTCCGCCCAATTAGTGGCATTTGTTTTGATCTTTTTTATCAGAAGCCAAATAGAACAAAACAGGCAAAAATAGCAATAAATGGCTTTTTTTAAAGATTTTTATTCTCAAGGAAATTTGACAAAAATCAATAAGTATGAGAAAATAAAGAATTTGGAAGGAGAGAAACATTGATACTTCATTATCTTAAAGTTGAGGCGCCTTCTTTCTTTTCAGAGAGCATAGAAGAACAAGTTCTTGAACTTGGTTATAATTACGAAGCGAAGGTCGCCCCGATAAATTTTGAAATCAAAGCCACTCCCATAAAAAAGGGATGCTCCCTTTCCTGCTCATTTTCTTATTCTGCAACCCTGCCCTGTGCGAGATGTCTTGAAGATGTCAAAGTAAAAGGAGAGACCTTTTTTATAGTTGAATTGAAGCAAAAATCTTCAACAGACGAAGTGTTAAAGGAAGTTGAAGTTGGAGAGGAAGAAATAGACGAAATTTTCCTTGAAGAGGACATTTTTGAAACTAAAGAACTTGTGACAGAGCAGCTTTTTCTTCTTCTTCCAGAAAAAGTTTTATGCAAAGAAGATTGCAAAGGAATCTGCCCAAATTGTGGCGTAAACAGGAATTTAACAGACTGCAAATGCGGAATTTCAATTGACCCAAGGTGGTCTCCGCTTTCAAAACTTCGCGAATAGCAAAGGAGTTTAAAAATGCCAAATCCGAAAAGAAGACATTCAAAAACAAGAAAAAACAAGAGGAGAACTCACGACTCACTAACCCAAGTGAATGATATTGAATGCCCAAAGTGCCACGAATACCGTCTTCCTCATCGCATCTGCCCTTCCTGCGGCTATTACAACGGAAGAGAAGTAGTAAGGATAGAAGAGGGTTAATTTTAGAAAATGGAAGTTACAATTGCCCTTGACGCTATGGGAGGAGACAACGCTCCCATACCGGAAGTCATAGGAGCGGTGGAAGCCAAAAGAAATTTTGGAGTTAACACTCTCCTTGTCGGTGACGAAAAACGTCTTGAAAAGGAGCTCTCCCATCTTGGAGCGAAAGGACTCCTGCCAATAATTCACGCTGACGAAGTCGTGACAATGGAAGACTCGGCTATGTCTCCAATAAGGAAAAAGAAAAGAAGTTCTTTAAGAATAGCAGCCGAGGCGATCAAGAGAGGAGACGCCAGCGCTCTTGTTTCGGCTGGAAACACCGGCGCAGTAATGGCTACTGCAAAACTTGTCATAGGGGGGATTCCCGAAGTTGAAAGGCCTGCCCTCGCTATCTGGATTGCAAAATCAAATTCTTTTTCTCTACTGCTTGATGTCGGAGCAAACAGCGATTGCAAGCCAATTCACCTTGAACATTTTGCCATTATGGGAAGCGTTTATGCTTCTTATGTTTTGTCAATAGAAAAGCCAAGAGTCGCTCTTCTCTCAATAGGGACTGAGGAGGCAAAGGGAAACGACCTTACGAAAGAAGCGTTTAAAATTCTTTCATCAAGCAATTTGAATTTTGTTGGAAATGCCGAAGGACATGATTTGTTTAAAGATGTGGCTGATGTGATTGTTACAGATGGCTTTACTGGAAATGTTGTTTTAAAAGCGGGGGAAGCGATCTATGAATTTATTGGAGACACCCTTAAAAAAGAATTTCGCTCCTCTCTGCGAACAAAATTGGGCTACCTTCTGTCAAAGCCAGTTTTTGAAAAAATGAAGCGCAAACTAGACTATGCCGAATTTGGAGGCGCATTTCTTCTTGGCGTAAAAGCAGTTACCATAATATGTCACGGGAAATCAAAGCCCAGAGCAATTATGAACGCTTTGAAAATGGCAAGAGACATAGCAGTTTCGGGAACAAACGAAAAAATATCATCAGAAATAAAAGAAATAATGGAGAAAAATTCAAATGGAAAACTGGAAAGCAAGGATTTTGGGAACGGGAAGGTCTCTTCCTGAAAAGGTACTGACAAACGCGGATCTTGAAAAAATCGTTGAAACTTCAGATGAATGGATCACAACAAGAACTGGAATCAAAGAAAGAAGAATCGCGGGAAAAGATGAGGCGCTTTCAGATTTCGCTATCGTAGCAGCAAAAAATGCTCTTGATATGGCTCAAGTAAAGGCGGAAGATTTAGACCTCGTTTTGCTTGCAACAGTAACTTATGACCAGCCGATTCCTGCTACAGCCTGCACTGTCCAATATAAAATTGGAGCGGTAAATGCCGCCGCTTTTGATTTTCAAGCGGGTTGCACGGGATTCATTTATGGGCTATCAATTGCAGATCAATATATAAGAACAGGGTCTGCAAAAAAGATCCTTCTTATCGGAGGAGAAATGCTTTCAAAAGTCACTGACTACACAGACAGGACGACCTGTATTCTCTTCGGCGACGGTTGTGGGGCGGTCGTTCTATCAGCAGAAAAAGGAGAAAAGGGCATTCTCTC
>JAAZNT010000128.1 GCA_012798145.1 Thermoanaerobaculaceae bacterium
ATACCTACCCTTTCAATAGCAAGAGTAATAATTTTTTGCGCTTCCACTTCGGCAGTTTTTTGAGCGTCCTCTTTTATCTGTCTTATTAAAGCTGATGCCTCAAACTCCGCTTGTTTGCGCATCTCTTCAATCAAACTCTTCTTCGCTTCCTCTTGTGTAATTTCGGCAGTTTTTTCAAGTTTTGTAAGATACTCATTTTTTGCTTCCACATAAGCGCTCTTTTTTTCATCAATCTCTGCGAATTTTTGGTCCAACTGAACAAACTTTTCTTTTAACTCTTTCTCTCTTTGATCCAGCTGTTTTTCAAAAATTTGCAGTTTTGCATCTCTTCTGTTCATCGCTCTTTCAATGTTTTTGACCGAATCAAGTCTTTTCTGATAATCCTCTTCAAGTTTGTTTTGCTCTCTCAGCCATTCCTCTTTTGCGCGGGCAATTTCAACTCTTTTCATCTGCTCCGATTGTTTTTTTGCATCCTCAATAAGTGTTTGAGCCAACCTTCTGGCTCCTCCAAGAGTCTTTTTGCTCAAAAGATACGAAACAAGAAAGCCCAACAGAAAAGCGGCTGCTATCGCCGCAATTCCAATAAGTGTATATAAAACGGATCCATTCTCCATTTCAACCTCCAAAAAACATATTAACTAATAAACAACAACATTTAAATTTAGTTCCCTTATCAAAAATTGTTTTATTTGATTCAATTTCTTTTGCGACACTTTTTCTATTCTTTTGTAAGCGGGTGGCCTGTCCAAAGAGTAAATCTGGATAAGCTTCGGTTTTATTAACTTAAGTTTTTGCACATAACTTTCAAGTTCAAACTCTTTGGTATTGTCTATCTCTCCCTCTACAAAAAGAGTCTGAATTGTTAAATTGCCGTTAAATCGAACAAGGTTTGCGACAATTCCTTCATAATCAATTTTGCTTGCGGGACGATTTAAAAGTCTGAAAGTTTTTTCATTGCCGGCGTCAAGTTTCATAATCGGCTCATCAATTTTTTGAAGAGATTCAAATATTTCCTTTTTGTCAAGAGTAGTAGAATTTGACAAGCAGGCAATTTTTGGCTTGGATTCAAAAACTTCGCTTATCTTCAAAACATAATCAACTATCCGAGAAAATTCGGGATGAAGCGTCGGCTCGCCATTGCCAGAAAATGTCAGGAAATCAATGTGCTGTTTCTCTTTATTTGCTTTTTTTGCAAAACTTGTTAAAGATTTTTTTACTTCATCCGCTGTTGGAAGAATTTTCCTAAAAGATTCTCCGTCTTTTGTGAGAAGTCCCGTCCAAGAATATTGGCAGTATGCGCAATTGAGCGAACAAAGTTTTATTTCCTCTGGAGATATGTTTATTCCAAGAGAATATCCCAACCTTCGCGATTTTACAGGACCGTATATTATTCCCTTTTGAAGATTTAACCTCTCTTCAGACAAAATCTTCTCCATTGCCCGTCAAAAAAGGGTTTCCGCCAATCTCTCTTGCGATAGTTGTTTCCTCTCCATGTCCCGGGTGCACTCTTGTCTCTGGAGGCAGGACGAAAAGTTTTTCTCTTATTGATTTAATAAGAGTTTCAAAATCCCCTCCTTCAAGGTCTGTTCTTCCTATGCTTCCAGAAAAAAGTGTGTCCCCACAAAAAAGATGCCCGCTAATATAAAAAGAAACCCCTCCCTGTGTATGTCCCGGCGTTTCTATTACTTTTAACTTTTCTCTGCCAATTTCAATCATATCCCCTTCAGAAAGAAACCCCGCGGGTTCTGGAGAGGGATCCACCATTAAGCCAAAATCTTCAGCAATAATATGACTTTCCCTAAGCAATTCAAGGTCTTTTCTATTTATCAAAATTTCTAACTTGAAAAACTTTGATATAACAGCATTACCGGCAATGTGGTCAAAATGGCAATGTGTGTTAAGGATTTTTGTTATCTGAATTTCATTTTTTTTCGCAAAACCGACAATAACCTCCGAGTCCATAGGAGGATCAATGACACAGCCAATTTTTTCAGAATCATCCCATAAAAGATATGAGTTATTCTGAAGCGCCCCCAACACAAAACTTTTTATATTCAAAAACAAACTATAACCTCCAAAAAAACAAGATGTTATTTTATCATATTTTTCAAACTTGACAGAAGGTTTTTTTAATTATAGAATTAAAAATGGTTCGTAAAAAATGAAAGGAGGTAAGATTCAAATGAGAAAAGTGATTGGCAAGACGGTGTTATTAGCCCTCTGCGTCATTATGTTGGGCTCATTGTCCATTATGGCGCAGCCCCAGCCGACTTGGACCGGGGTTCATTCCCTGCTTCCAAAGTCAATGTACTGGTCTGCAACCTGCACCTACAATGGAAAAATCTATGTTTTTGGCGGTAATGAAAATGATGGCGAGGTAAACACAACTTACATTTATGACATCGCTACAGACACTTGGACGCAAGGCGCAAATATGCCCACAGGCAGATATCTTTGCACAGCAGTTGAAGTGGGCGGAAAAATTTATGTTATGGGTGGAAGACAATTAACCGCTTCCACAAACCCGGTTAATGTAAATGAATGCTACGACCCA
>JAAZNT010000129.1 GCA_012798145.1 Thermoanaerobaculaceae bacterium
CTTCCCTTTTTTGGTTTCAATTTTAGAGATTCTATCTTTGTTGAAATTTTTTTTAATTTATCTTGACTTTTTTTGGTGCTTCCTGTCATTGCTTCGCTTAACTTTAAAAATATCTCCTTGAATTTTTCTTTTATGGTTTTCCAAAACTTCTTCAAAGGAAATTTCAAGTTTTTTAATTGAATTTAGGTATTGATTCTCAATTTTATTTTTTTCATCTTTGGACGCTTTGCTAACTCTTTTTTTAACGCTATTTCTTTCAGTTTTCGCCATCATCAATTACCCTCGCTATCCTTGCTTTCAAATCCCTGTCAACGCTTTTGGGCGTTCTGTTTGCATTTATTATTTCAAACTTAAATTTCTTTTCCATTTTGATAAATTCGAGCCGCATCCGTCTCTGGTATTTTAGAAAGCTTGTGAACCAATCTTTTGAATAGCCAAGGTCCATTCCTGATTCCCAGTAATCAAGCTGTTGATGCGCCTGAAAAGTTCTCTCCACAAGGACAGAAGGAGAAACAGAAAGATAAAGCACAAGGTCGGGAATGATTGCCATCTCGTAAATTGATTCAATCCACTCACGCTCTGCTCCCCTAATGACCGCCCTTGCTATAAGAGTGTAAATGTATCTGTCGGCGAGAACTATGAAACCAGCCCTCAAAGAGGGGATTATCACATTTTCAAGTTGGTCGTAAAAATCTGTTGCGTAAAAAAGAGTGAGGGTTCTCGGGCTTAAAACATTTCCCTGTAAAGCGCTTTCAAGTTCGTCCGCAACAAGCAGACTTCTTTTAAGTCCCGTCTGAACGACGGGATATCCTTTCATCTCAAGCCATTTTGACAGCAATTCTATTTGTGTTGACCTTCCCGAAGAATCAGGGCCTTCAATCACAATGAGTTTGCCTTTTAAATCTTCCGGCTTAACATTTGGTGGTGGGAATTTAAAGAACTTCTTCATTGTGTCGCTCTTTTCCTGAAATGGGACAATTCAATTTTTTCTTCAACTATTTTCCTTGCCAATGTCTGCTGATAATGAACATCTTTCGTCCCGTCTACCACAGTGAATTTGTACTGCTTGGAAAGCGCCAAATATTCTTTCAGGATTCTGCCTTGGAAAATACGGAAACTCTCCGCGATGTCATTAGAGAGGTTGAGATCCATTCCCGCTTCAAAAAACTTAAGTTGGGGTCTGCCTGAAAGTATTCTTTCGCAGGCGACTTCAAGGGGAACTTTATAGAAAAATGTAATATGGGGAATTAAGGCAAAACTGTAAAGCTTTTTAAGCCATTCAAGATTGCATCCTCTTACGCTGTCTCTCGCGAATGCGGTGAAAATGTATCTGTCGCAGATTACAATGTATCCCGCTTTAAGCATGGGAAGGATCTGCCTCTCGTATCTGTCTGCAAAATCGGTGGCGTGAATTGCGCTGAATGTTGTCGGTGTCAGCGCCTGCCTTTTTTTGCCTTTTCTTGTCGCCCCCTTAACTATGGCGCTTGAATTCCATTCGCTGAAAAATACTTTGCAGTTAAGCCCCAAAAGCCATTCGTATAAAAGATGGGCTTGTGTGGATTTGCCCGAGCCGTCGGTTCCTTCAACGACAATCAACCTTCCTTTTATTTGAGCAACACTATCCATTCGCTCTTTTATCCTCTTTCAGTTTGAATTATATATTAAATGGATTTCCCGTGCAAGAATTGAAA
>JAAZNT010000130.1 GCA_012798145.1 Thermoanaerobaculaceae bacterium
AGTTAATATCTACCCTATACCACAAAAAATGCCACTACAAAATCGGCAAAAATAAAAAACCAAAAATCATAACTAACTCATTCTCAAAGACTTATATCTTTACCAAAACCAAAAATTAACCCTCATCTGTCAAAGTCAGGTGAAAAAAGGGCGGGAATCCGCCCTTTTTAATTTTCATTAACTTCTTTTATTAAAGCAAGGTTCAGTAAGGAGTTTTTAAAAAGTTCATTTTTCTCTTTTTCTTCTAAATCCTTTGCAATGGTTCTTGCAAGCAAAAGACGCTTTTGCGCTTCATCTTTGTTGTCATTTTCAAAAATTTTGTAAAGAAGATAACTATATTCAATTCCGAGCAAACCTCTATCAAGGAAATTTTCATATTGATGAAGGCAGTTAAGAGCCGAAGAAAGATCATCTTTTTGATTTTGTTCAAGAAGAGATTTACAAAAAGGGATGAGAAACTTGGGAAGAATTAAAGGACAGTAATGGATTGATAAAAGTGGAAAAAGATCGAGCCCAATTTCAACTGCTTTATCTGTTTTATGGTTTAACTGCAAAAATTTTAAGAAAACGCTTCCCACTTCTGCAACAAGCCACAAGATCCCCGTTTCTCTTGCTTTTTCAAGAAAATTTTCAAGTTTTTCTTCTGTGTCGTAATAATCTACATCTCCTGTCAAAAATTTATGATAAGAATAATGAGCGTTAAAACTTATTGTCCAAGTTCTCGAAGAATTTTCAAGTTCTTTTTGCAGTTTTCCTAAGTTTTCTTCCAATAATGGAATCGCTAAATCCTGCCGTCCCAACTGATTTGTCAAAGAAATTAGTTCACTTAAAGAACCTACCGCTTCTCCAAAATAGTTGGTTTTTAAATAATTTTCAAAAGCCAAAATTTGATATTCAAAAGATTTAGAAAAAGAGCCATTTACAAAAAACAATAAAGATTTTATATGAAAGTTTGTAGCAATTAAATACGACATATTGTAATGTTGGGCAGAGGTAAGTGCTTTTTCTACAGACTTTTCAGCTTCTTCCCACAATCCAAGCATAGTTTCATAGAGAGCCCTGTTTGACATTGACATAACAAGATGGTTCCTGTAACCAAACTGCCTTGATACATCCTCCGCTTCTTTGCAGATTTCAAGTGCTTTTATGTACTCTCCCGATTCAAAAAAGACTTGGGATAAATTTACAGTAATTAGTGCAAGGTAAGATTTTAAATTGCTTTCAGCAGCAATATCTTTTGCTTTCAAAAGAAAACTTTTTGCACCCTCTAACTTTCCCCTGAAATATTCAACAAGTCCTCTGTTCATCAAAGCGTAAACAAGTGAAGGATAATCTTTCAATTTTTCTGCGAGGATTTCTGCCCTTTGGAAATAGTCCATTGCTTTTCCCATCTTCCCCGACATTGCAAGCGGAACGCCTGAATAGAGGAAAATAAGGCATTGCAAAGATTCATCTTTTAATTCTTTTGCGCCCACAAGCGCTTTTTCATAAAGTTCAAGCGATTCTTTTAAATTTCCCTCTCTTCTCTTATTGTCAGCAAGTTTTGAAAGAGATTTAACTTTTATAGGAGAAAGTTCTTTTATCTCTGCTATGATTTTTTCAAAACAAATTCCCGCTTCCCTAATTCTTCCAAGTTCTTGCTGAACCTCTGCTAACATAAGGAAAGCGTCAAGAAACTGAGAATTATTGCTTAATGAAAGGCAGTTTTTTTCGGCAATTGCGACATATCTTGAAAGATACTCAAAAGAAGACCTGTAATCATAAATTGATTTTGAATATTTTGCTGATTCAAACAGATAATGAAGGGCTTTTTCATTATCGCCCCCATTTTCGTAATGTCTTGCAAGAACGGGAAGAGCCCTTGGCGAGATTGCTCCTTCACCTTCAAGAAATTTTGCTACTTTCAGGTGAAGTTCTCTTCTTAACTCAAAGTTTAGCGAGTTATAAACTGCCTCTCTCAAAAGATTGTCAGAGAAAGATGCGTAGGGCCTTACTCCCCAAGTATCCATTTTTATAAGGGAAGTTGGTTCAAGTTCATTTATCTTTGAAACAAGAAATTCGGGCGGCTTTTCGGTCAAAGAGCTTAATGTTTCTATTGAGAATGATGTTCCGAGAACTGATGCTGCTCGCAAAATAGATTTGTCTGCTTCACGCAATCCTTCAACTTTTGAAAGAAAAAGGGCTTGAAGTGAGTCTGGAAAAGTTGTAGAAGAAAGTTTATCTTCGTCAACTTCATATTTTCCTGAGGGACCAATGAATGCCAACTTTTGAGCCTTCATTATTGAAACAAGTTCTGAAAGAAATTTTGGATTTCCTCCACTTTTATTCAGGAGAAAATCAAGCAAAAATTCGGCTGGGGAGGCAAAACCTTCCCTTTGAACAAGGTAAGACTCAATGTCGCTTTTTGAAAATGGAGGCAGTTTAATTATGTATGATTTTTCAAGGAGTTCGTTAAAATTTTCTAAATTCTCTTCCCGCAAAGTGAATAAAATTCTGCATTTTGTTTCTCTTAAATCTTCGCTGAAGAATAAGAGAAACTCTATTGTTGAAGGATCCGCATAATCAATATGGTCTATGAAAATGTAATGTTGGTTTTGGGTTAGAGAATTCAATAGAATTCTTGAAACGATTGCAAAAAATATCTCTTTTCTTTCCTTGCTTGTTAAAGGTTTTGTGTAGGAGTTTTCTTCTATTTGAAGTTTGAAAAGATCATTAAAAAGTGGAAGGTAATTCTGGTCTCTTTCCAAAAGAGATTTTTGAATGACCTCTTTTGCTTGCTCTCCATCTCTTAATTCCAAATTGATGCAGTGGCTAATTACATTTTTTAACGGGGTAAAAAATTTTTCCTTGTCGTAAGGCGCCAATTTGGTGTAAATTGTTTCACATCCTTTTTCATCAACGATTTCTTTTATTTTCAGAAGAAAATCGCTTTTTCCCATTCCAGATGGCGCTATAACAGAAATGAAAGGTTCAGAATCAGATTTATTAAGAGAATCCAAAACCTCATTGGTCTCCTTTTCTCTTCCGATAAAGGAACCAATTTTTTGGATACTTTCCTTAATATTAAGCGGTGCAAAAACTTTAATTTTTTCGCTTTTTCCTTTAACGGAGATCGGTTCATAACTTTTATATTCAAATAGATCCTTTGTCTTTTGATAAACTGCTTCGTTAACAATAATCTTGCTTGGCAGATTTGCTGTCATAAGCCTTGCCGCAAGGTTTATTCCATCTCCCATAACGGTGAATTCCCTCCGTTTGTTTGAGCCAACATATGCTGAAAAAAGGTTGGAAGTTGTCATTCCAATTGATAAATCGCAATCCAACTGTTGAAGAACTTTATTTTCAATTATTTCCAATGAACATCTCACACCAAACTCTTCCTGATTTTCAAGGGAAAGAGGGGAGCCGAAAAGGGCAAGAATCTTGCTTCCTTTGTCTCCCATATCTATCTTGTTGATTATTCCTCCGAATTTTTTTACAGATGATGCGATTTCAGAGTAAATTGTTTTTATTTTATTGATGTTTTCAAGTTTGCTGCAATCCAAATTGGAAAATCTTAAAAAAAGAGTCGTCGTTCTTCTATGTTCTCCAACAAGTTTCTGTTCTTCAATTTCAGCTTTTTCTTTGACATAAACAGGAAGAAAATCAAGAAGCTGATCTTCTTCAGGAATAAAAGCATCATCAAATAAAAACTTATTTTCGGTTTCTGAAGGAATTTTTTCACTCTCAACTTTTAAAAAACCATCTTTTGTTTTTATAAGATTGAAGCGCGTTTCATCAATTAAAGAAGAGCACTCTGGATGAACAAGCACTTCACCTTTTTGAGCGTGATGCTCTGCTTCTGCTGATCTATCCAGCGCATCTCCAGAAGCAAAATAATCAAATCCTGTCTCTTTGTTTCCAACGATTCCCAAAGTTACATCGCCGTATGAGACGCCAATTTTCATTCCAAGAGAGAAATTTCCCGCCTTAGTATGAACATTTTGAAAATTTAAACACTCTTTTTGAAGAATCAGGGAAGTCTTTAGCGCTTTTTCTGCTGAAAAGGGGAAAAAGATTGTCATAGCGTCTCCGCCGAACCTAACCACATCTCCACCACTTTCAAGAATAATATCAATCATTCTTTCAAAAAAGGAGTTTAAAATTTTTGTAAGTTCTTCCGCCCCCTCTTTTCCAATTGAGGTGAGGTTTTCAGTCAAATTTGTAAAGCCGGCAAGGTCCGCGAAAAGAACGCATCCTTTCAGGACACAAAAATCTTTTCTATCCTTTATCAAAGGGAAAAGAATGCGCGGGATAAATTTTGATAGCGACGCTCTTAAATTCATAAATCCGCCCAATTTAGTTTAACCCAAATTTGTCATTAAGAAAACTTTACAAGCGATTAGAGATTGATTAGAGAAAATGGAAGATAAGTGCGCATAGGCGCTGGGGGGTGAGATGCAAGGAAGACGAGGGTGGGCAAACCGGAGGTGAAATTATGTTCATTGAGGATTTGACCCCCGAAGTCTGACGCCGTAGATTACCCCCCACCGCCGGTGCACTCGTTTGATGATTTAAAAAAGATTGATGAACTTTAGGCAGGCTGAAAATGGCGAAGCCATTTACTTCAGGTTGCCGAAGGCAAACTGCCTGCCGATTGTCTGATTTATTATCTTCCATTTTCTCTAATGAAAGTCTTATTCTATTGACCAATTTGGGTTTAATACAATATAACTTTTCAAACAATGAAGAGGATAAAAAAATTTGTTTTTTTGCCCCTATTATGATACCCTTTCTGTTTGAAAAAAAATATCCATAAGGAGGATTAAATGAATTACACTCCGCAGATTAGAGATGCGAAATTTAACATTTTTGAATGGCTTGAGACAGAAAAACTTTGGCAGAATGAACTCTTTTCCGGATTTGGAAAAGATGATATTGAAATGATACTTGATGAAGCGGCGAAACTCGCCAAAAATTCTGTCGCTCCCACAAACGAAGACGGCGATAGAATTGGAGCGAAATATTCCGATGGAAGAGTTACAGTTCCCGATTCTTTCAAAAAAGTTTTTGAAGAGGTTGCGGAAAATGGTTATATTGGTTCGACAGCAAATCCAGAATTCGGCGGAATGGGCCTTCCTGAATGTGTCGGAACGGCGATAAACGAATTCATCATCGGAGCAAACTGTGCGCTTTCTTTGTGTCTCCTTTTGACAAGAGGAACAGCGCATCTTATAGAGTCCTTTGGAAGCGAAGAACTGAAAAAGCTTATTTGCGAGAAAATGTATACCGGAAAATGGGCTGGAACAATGTGCCTTACAGAGCCTCAAGCAGGATCGGATCTTGGAGACATACAAACCAAAGCAATTAAACAACCCGATGGAACATACCATATTGAAGGACAGAAGATTTTCATAACTTGGGGACAGCAC
>JAAZNT010000131.1 GCA_012798145.1 Thermoanaerobaculaceae bacterium
AGTCAGGTTTAAAAGAGATTGATGAGATTTAGGCAGGCTGAAAATGGCGAAGCCATTTACAGAAACATAAGAAAAAAGATTCTGCAAATTGAAATTTTGCAAGAAGATTTTTGATTGTGTTTCAGGTTGCCGTAGGCAAACTGCCTGCCGATTGTCGGGTTGGTTATCTTACATTTTCTCTAATTAAAGTCATTAGAAAAAACTATTCTATTGACAAATTTGGGTTCAAAGGTTGACAAACAACAGCAAAATGCTATTCCTTCAACATCTCATCAACAATCCATTCCGCTTTGTAAACTTTTTTCAGAACTTCCAAAATCGCTCTGATGTCAACGCTTACGCACCTTGCCTGATATTCGTCATAGACAAATGTGTTTGGATGGCTCTCTGCGTTGCCGTCAAACACCAACCCTACAAGTCTTCCTTCTTTATCAACAACAGGGCTTCCAGAGTTTCCTCCCGTTATATCTGCGGTGCACACAAAATTCAAAGGAGTTCTTAGATTTATTTTGTCAATGTTCTGCGCTATTCTTTCTGGTATTGCAAAATCGCCCTTGTTTCCAAATCCATAAGCCCTGTCAAGAAGTCCGTAGAAAGTTGTGAAGGGTGGAACAAGAGTGCTTCCTTGAGGATAGCCCGCGATTTTGCCGAAGGAAAGGCGCAAAGTGCTCGTCCCGTCGGGATATGTGTCGCTTCCGTAAACCGCAAATCCTGCTTTTGCAATTTTTGTCAAAGAAGATTCCTCAACCGCTTCATATCTGTTTTTGTAAAGTTTTTCCATTTCTCTTATTGTGGGGTTTATCTTCTTTGCAAATTCAATCAAAGGGTCTTTGCAATTGGCAATTTTCTTTCCCTTTTTATCTGCAAGTTCTTTCCTGAATTGAGGATTTTCAAGTCTTGTTCCTTCAATCAACTGTTTCGCCAAATCTTTTGGGTTTTTCCCATCAAGAACTTTTTTGACAAAGGGATCGTTCTCGCCAAGCCCTTTAACCATTTCTTCAAGTTCAAATGAAAGCAGCAATTCTTCAAGATCTTTGTAAATAGGGTATGGCGTTGAGATATTTTCAATAAAATCTACAAGATCTGCGTCGTGATAACCGTAAAGTCTTTCGCTGTCGGGCTTTTTGATTTCCTCTGCGTATGTCACCAGATGAAGAGCGTAGCCCAAAAGCCCTCTTTCTCCAAGCCAAATTCTCATTTTGTAATTTAAGTCGTCTTCGTTTTTTGAAACCCAAGAAACCGCATCCTCAAGGTCTTTCCAAGCCTTTCCATACTCTTTTGAAAGTTGAGGGTCATTCTCAACTGCCCTTTTAAGCGCTTCTTCCTGCGAGCGCTTTTTCGCCATCAGTTTTTCATCCTTTAACCCCCTGAGTTCTCCCTCTGTTGATTTTAATGCGTTTTCAACATAATAAAGAATCGTCCTCGCTCTTCTTGCTTCCTCTTCCCCCTTTTCGCTGTATTTTTTTAAAAGCGAGCGTAATTTCTCCAATTTTTCAAGTTCAAAAACCATTGAAAAATCTCTTTTGTATTGAAGCATAGATAAAGTTTCAAGCCTGTTCGTTTCGTGAGGATGACCAGAAACAAAAATTAGATCTCCATCTTTCGCCCCGTCGGGATTGACTTTAAGATAATTGTCGGTCTTTGCCGGCTTTCCGTTTTCATAAGCGCGGAAAAAAGCAAAGTCA
>JAAZNT010000132.1 GCA_012798145.1 Thermoanaerobaculaceae bacterium
AGAACAACCTGTCGGCAATATACCAAGAGGTGGTGGCGTCAAGCCCAGCTGCAGGGAGATCTCTTGCCGCCAAATCCCATAAAACTTCTGACATTATGTAAGATTCGCAGTGCCCTTCGTATCCGCAGGGACCGGGATAACTTGAATCTTTTGAACAGTGAAATCCAGAGGTATTAGCAAGTTGAGAAGGTTTATGCGGAGTTCCAGACGAATGTTTGGCGTAGTCTGCGTCTCTGATGCCGGTGCAGGTTGTGCACGCATCGCCGTATCCTGAGCATTTGTAGCCCGGAATAAAATTGGTTCCTACGCAGGAATCGTGAGTTTGCAGGAAAGCATTTGCGTCACCGTATGATTCGGAAGAACCAACTGTTGAAGAACCGCTTCCGTCGTTTGAATCAAGCCCGTGGCCTGCTTCGTGAAGGAATACGGTAGGAAGTTCTCCCGTGTTTGAACATCCGCCGCCTGATTTGAAGAATGCCACATAAGAGCCGCTCCAATATGCGTTGCAGGTTTGTGAAAGGTTCACCTTATCTGTTAAAGCGCTTGAAAGCCATGTATTAGAAGGAAGGAATCCGAGAGCCCTTTCTTTCCAAAGGGTCAGATGGAAATATGTTGATCTTGCGGCGTGGGTGTTGCCGGAACCACCGACTCCCGGCGTTGTGCAGTCTGTTCCTGACGATTTGCTGAAAGCAAGGTCGCCGGGTGCGGTTGAGGTTGAAAGAGAAGAGGTTCCGCAGGAATCTGTAACGCTGACATAAGCGCCTTTGATGCTTGCTGTCGCTGTTCCGCTTGCGTAAGTGTAATTGCCGCCCATATCGCAGGTTTTGGTTGTGCTGTTTGTTACAGTTATTTTAGGGAATGGTCTGATTACTTCAGTGTCAAGGTTTGAATTTGGATAAATTCCGCCTGTTACGGAACCATACATATTTTGGTCAACAAAACTTAAAATTTCTCCGCTGTGGGCATCAATTCTTGCTTTCCATGTGCCCATAACTCCTTCTCTATGGAATACAACTTCGTAAACAAGACGATATTCAAGGCCGGAACCAACCGTTCCTTTAAACATTCCATCATCGCCGGCAGGGGCTACGGGAACAATAAGAAGTCTTCCCGGCTCAAGCAGGACATCCTTTTCTTCCCATCCGCCCACATAGCCGCCAAGAATTTCCCAAGCGGTTTCTTTTTCAAAAGAAGGAACAGTGTCCACATCTATATTAGGATTGACTTTTTCACAGCCAAATTGAACAAGATTTCCATTGTTGACTCTGAAGACTACTCTTGCGCCTTCAACTGGAATTCCATTTTTTACATATTGAAACTGGATGTGCCAGAAATATCCGCCAACTTCAACCGTTCCTTCTGGAACAAGAACGAGGTCATTCTGTGAAATTGGAAAGAGGTTTGAGTTTCTGAGCATAAAGTCACGCGCGATACTTTCCATCTTTGAAACGGTAATTTCGCCCAGTGCCTCTGCTCTCAGGCTGTTTCCTGCACCCGGTATCCAAGGTTCACCAGAACCTTCAACAAGAGCGGGAAGCCCTGTTCTCTCATCTACGAGCATCTGCCACTGACCTCCCGTGAAGGTGAGGAATTGATCCCATCCCTCTGCCACTCTGTCGAACTTTCTCAACAGATCCATATCAGCAGGATTGAGGGATTCAACTCTTGACCTTTGAGCCCTCAAATTATCAATGGTTTCAATGTTTTGAGGAACTCTCAGCCTTGAGGAAGCCATCACGAGATCATCAAGCGTGCTCTGCGCCTTTTTCGGAACAACAGCAGGCGTCAAAAGAGCAACTGTCAGAACCATCAGAACCGCCATAACCAAAACTTTCTTTCCGAACATCTGAACCTCCTTCTAATAACCCTCGCGGGCAATAATTTATATGCAAGAATCGTGCCGAAAGAGTCATAATCAAATATCTCTTTTATTTTCTGTAAGATACGAACAAGGGCAAAAATTTGTTTGTGTGAACTACATTCTCATCTTAAATAATGTTTGAAAAAGTTTTTTATATCTCTTTTATTATCAGTAGGTTAATCAGGGTGTCCAATGTTCTCACCCAACGAGTGAACAATGTTCACAGCAAAAAGAAAGGGGAGCGAAACCGCCCCCCTTAGAAACTGCTATATTTTTTAAGATGTTTTATCCTTCTTTTTCAGCTTCTCTTGCTTTCTTTGCCTCTTCAATTATCTTTGTCTGCAATTGGGCGGGAACTTCTTCATAACTTGCAAATTCCATTGAAAAACTTCCTCTGTCTGCAGTCAAAGATTTAAGAGTTGAAGCGTAAGTGAGCATTTCGGCAAGGGGAACCTGCGCTTTAATCACCTGATTCTGACCCTTCTGGCTCATCCCAAGTATTCTTCCCCTTCTTGAATTAAGGTCTCCCATAACATCGCCCATACATTCGTCGGGAACGATCACTTCAACATTCATCACCGGCTCAAGGATTGTGGGTTTTGATTTTTCCATCGCTTCCTTAAACCCCATATGAGCGGCAATTTTAAAAGCCATTTCTGAAGAATCAACGGGATGGTGCTGTCCGTCAAAGAGGGCTATGCTCAAATCGACGACCGGGTAGCCCGCAAGAACTCCGCTTTCAAGCGCTTCAAGCATTCCTTTTTCAACAGCGGGAATGAAGTTTCTCGGAACTGCGCCTCCGAAAATTTCATCAATAAATTTGAATCCCGAACCTCTCGGAAGGGGTTCCATTCTAATATGGATATCCGCAAACTGCCCGTGTCCTCCCGTCTGCTTTTTATGCCTTGCGTGAACCTCCGCCTTGCCTTTGATCGTTTCTTTGTAAGGAACTTTCGGCTGTTTCATCGTCATCTCAACGCCGTATCTCTTTTGTGCCCTTTGGATGACCGCTTCGATGTGCTGAGTTCCAGAGCCGGAAACAAGCAACTCTTTGGTTTGGGGGTCTCTTCCAACTTTGAAGCAAGGGTCTTCTTCAACCATTTTTTGAAGGGCGGACATAATCTTTTCTTCGTCTCCCCTGCTTTTTGGCTCAACTGCGAAAGAAATCGCCGGAAGAGGATACTTGACTGGCTCAAACGAAATAACCCTTTCCTTTGCGCAAAGCGTGTCGCCCATTTGAGTCTCTTTCAGTTTCATAACAGCGGCAATGTCTCCCAGAGGAACGGTTTCGCACTTTATCCTCTCTTTTCCCCTCTGATGAAAGAGCCCCGCCATTCTCTCCTGCGAGTTTGTTCTTGCGTTGACAAGATTGGAATCAACTGCAAGCGTTCCGGACATCACTTTAAAAACAGAAATTCTTCCCTGCGTCGGGTCTGATATTGTTTTGAAAACATAAAGAGCCACAGGAGCATTTGGATCTTTTGCCACATCAACTTCGCTCCCCGAAGAGTCCTTCGCTTTTTCGCTTCCAATCTCAACAGGAGAAGGAATGAAGTTTGCGACAAAATTCAATATGTCCATCGTTCCGATGTTTTTCCCTGCTGAAGCGCACAAAACCGGAAAGATTTTCTGCTCAACTATTCCTTTTCTTAAAGCGATTTCAAGTTCTTCTCCCGTAAGGTCGCCGCTTTCAAAATATTTTTCCATAAGTTTTTCGTCAAGTTCCGCCACCATCTCGACAAGTTCTGAGCGCCTCTTTTTTGCGTTCTCCATCTCGTTTGCGGGTATCTCCGCTTCTTTAAAAGACCCGCTTTCATCGTTTGAATAAAGATGCGCCTTAAGATGAATGAGATCTATCACTCCCACAAAATCTTTCTGAGAGCCGATAGGAAGGTTGACCGGCGTCGCCTCTCTTCCGAAATTTTCCCTTATGCTGTCAAGACTTTTATAAAAATCGGCGTTTTCCCTGTCCATCTTGTTCACGATAACAAAACGGGGTTTGTTGAATTCTGCGGCGTAATCCCAACTCTTTGCCGTCATAACTTCAACCCCTGAGACAGCCGAAACAAGTATTCCAACAGCGTCAGAAATCCTTATGGGTCCTCTGGATTCAGCGATAAAATTGCCGTAACCGGGGGTGTCAAAAATATTGACCTTATATTTTTCCCATTCAAGACAGGCTATTCCCGTTGTGATAGACAGTTTCTTCTCTATTTCGTCTTCTTCATAATCGGTGGGCGCTGTGCCGTCTTCTGTTCTTCCAAATCTTGTAACCGCTTTTGTTGCATACAAAATGGCGGAAGTGAGAGTGGTCTTTCCTGTTCCGCCGTGTCCCGCAAATGCTATGTTGCGTATTTCATTCGGATTGTAAACTTTCATAACTCCTCCTTGAATGTCCCCCGCAGGGAAAAAGATATAGAAATGGCAATTTTACCCTTAATAATGTTAAATCGTCAAGTGAACATAAAAACCCAACAAAAAAAAAGCGGAAAATGACTTAGTGGATGGAGTTTTGGAGTCAGGGTTTGGGGGGTGGACACCCGACAGAATTCTGCGGAGAGCGGTTCATAAAGAAGATTTTTTATAGAAAAACTTTTGCAGAAAGTTTGAATAAGGTTGCTTGGCGTTGGAAGCGCGTCCCGACGCCAATGGGCAAAATGCAAGGAAGATGAGGGGCTGCAACCAATCTCCCCTTTTCAGGGGGAGACAAAGAGGGGGTTTCCACAAGTTGAAACCTCATTCCGCCCTCTCCTGTGATGAGAGGAGAGATTAAGAAAGACTGCTTGGTTTGAATTTGCTTCGAAGAAAATTATGCAGTGACAATTATCAACTTTCGCTCTTTAAGAGTGTGGCTTTTGTTTTCAAATAATTTCATTCATTTGACGCATTATTCAATAAATTGTATGATTGAAGCGATGAGGAGAAAATTAAAGAAGGGCGCAAAAAATGAAAGAGACGCTTAAAAGAATTAACGAACTGAAGAAAAAAGGGCTGATTAAAGATTACGCAATAGGGGGAGGAATCGCCGCTTTTTTCTAAATTGAACCTTTTTTAACCTACGATCTTGACCTTTTTATAATAATGGAGTCAAAAGTAAAAGAGGGCGTAATAAATCTTTCACCAATTTATGAATATCTTGAATCAAAAGGGGGCAAGTGGAAAGGAGAACATATTATCGTTAAAGGAGTTCCTGTTCAATTAATATTGGCGGATGAATTGGAAGAAGAGGCAGTCGGAAACGCAAAAAGCATTTCTTATGAAGGAGAACCGACAAAAGTTTTTTCACCGGAGTATCTTATTGCTGTTTTAAAAAGAGCGGGAAGGAAAAAAGACCTTGAAAAGGTTGAACGGCTTATTGAAGAGACAGAAATTGATAAAAACAAATTGAAGGATATTTTCAAAAGGTATAAAATTAAATATAAAATTAAAGAGTGATGAAGATGGAGCGAAAGATAATTTTAAAAGGCAGAAAAATC
>JAAZNT010000133.1 GCA_012798145.1 Thermoanaerobaculaceae bacterium
CCTTCTGGGAGGCAATACACAGGTTACATATTCCGGAGAAATGAGGTTTCCGGATGCTGCCTTTGCAAAATATGGCTATCTTGCAACTGGAACAATAAATGGGTACGCAAACTATGTTTCGGCATTGGGATGCAACTATGATTACAGTCCGCCGTCGTGCCCGGAAAGCCCTATGGCTTATTCAATAACAGGAACAAGCGCTACGATATCATGGCTTCCTTCCGTTGAAGATGCTACAGATATCGCTTACTACATACTTTATAGGAATAATTCAGAAATAGCAAAAACAAGTGAGACTTTTTACAACGATTCCGGGCTTGCCACAAATACAACTTATAAATATGATATACGCGCAGTCAATGCCGCCCAACTTACAACAACAGGTTGCTCCAATGCCAGCATGTATCTAAAGACAAATGCAACATTAACCCTTATGGTGAACAAAAACGACCCCAATGCAAAACTTACTTGGAACGATGAAGGGCTTAACAACTACAATGTTTTCATGGGGACATCGCCGCAGGTAATGACTCTTATAGGAAATACATCCGAACAGGTTCTTGAAGACCCCAATGTCCTTCTTGATAATGTAAATTACTTCTATACGGTGGATGATCCGGGACAATAATTAAAACCGCAAAGATGCCTTCCAAGTATTGCCCCTAATCTGACTTTGACAGGTTAGGGGCAATTTTTGGCTTTGGCAAAGAGGTTAATCCCAAGGCATTGCAAGCGAAGTGATCTGTCATCACGAGGTTAACCTCAAAGCTATCGCAAGCGAAGTGATCTTCACTTTCAAAAGGAAGACTCCGCCACGCTCCGCTCGCGGCTTCGGCAACCGTGGGATTACTTCGAAGATAATCTCGCAGTGACAGCCTTTTTTCAAATCTCAAGTTATATTCGCGATATCCTGAGGTTTGGAAATGCTGTATTGATAATTAAAAAATGAGAATGTTTATCCTTCGGTGTCGTAAAAGCGAAGGAAATCTTTGATTTTTTTGTCTAAGTAAAGTGACACCGGTTTGGGGACAAAATTGTCAAGATTGCCTCCTAAAAGGGCAACTTCTCTAACAAGTTTTGATGAAAGATAGACATGCTCTTCTTTGGGCATAAAGAATATTGTTTCAATATCCGAGGCAAGTCTCCTGTTTAAAAGGGCTATTTGAAATTCATATTCAAAATCGGTCAGGGCTCTTATCCCTCTTACTATGTGCTTTGCCCCTCTCACCCTTGCATAATCAACAAGCAAGCCGTCAAACGCGTCAACTTCAACATTTGGAATATCTTTTGTGCACTCTTTCAGAAGTTGAACTCTTTCTTCAACAGAAAGCAAACATTTCTTTGTCGTATTTCTCAAGATCGCAACAACAACTTTCTCGAAAAGACGGCTTGACCTTAAAACAAGGTCTATGTGTCCGTTGGTCGGCGGGTCAAAGGAACCGGGGTAAATCGCTATGCTGTTCATTTTTCACCTCTTATAAAATTTGATAGAATTGCCATATTAAAAAGGAGGAATATATGAATGGCTGTGTGTTTTGCAAAATAATCAAAAAAGAGATCCCCGCAAAAATTGTTTATGAGGACGAAGAGATTCTTGGGTTTTGCGACGCCAACCCGCAATCTCCTGTCCATATCCTGATTGTTCCAAAGAAGCATATTGAAGATCTTACAAAAATTGATGAAGGCGATCTTGCTTTGATGGGAAAGATTTTTGGGGCGATAAAAAAAATTGCCGAAGAAAAACATCTTGAAAGCGGTTTCAGGGTTGTCATCAACACGAAAGAATCCGCAGGACAATCTGTTTTTCACATCCATTTTCATCTTATGTCGGGGAGAAATTTCCATTGGCCTCCCGGTTGATTTAAGGGCAGTAAACAATTGCCTCAATTTCAACAAGAACATCCTTTGGAAGGCGCGCCACTTCAATTGCCGCTCTTGCGGGAGGATTCTCTTTGAAAAAGGTGGCGTAAACCCCGTTCATTTTTGCAAAGTCGTTCATATCTTTTAGAAAAACAGTTGTTTTGACAACATTTGAAAGGGATGAGCCGCCTGCTTCAATTACTGCTTTCAAGTTTTCAAGAGCCATTTTTGTCTGCTCTTCAATTCCTCCCTCAACAATTTCTTTTGTGTCGGGATTGATCGGAATCTGGCCTGAACAGAAAAGGAATGAGCCCGCTTTAACCGCCTGCGAATAGGGACCTATTGCTCCCGGCGCTTTTTCAGTTGAAATTATTTCTCTCATATTCTCTCCTTAATCAAGAACAAGTGGCGTGGCGTTTCCAAGAAGCCTTGGTTTTGCACCTTTTCCAGCGTCAATTAGTATCAAAGATTCGTCTCCTGAAATCAATTTAACTATTCCGAAAGGTGAAACTTTTTCGCTGATCCATATATCAGCGAATCTGTCGTCTGATGATATCAGTTTAATTCTTTGGCAGTCGTATGTTTCTGAGCCGACTTTTAATGTTTCATTTGGAAGCGACTGAATCTTTCCAATGGTTGGACCTATTCCTGTAGAAACAGAAGCGCTTTTTTGCGCATTTTTCATTTTTTCAAGTGTCTCTTTAGTAATTTCTATTATTGGACCGTCACCGCTTTTGAGTCTTACTTTCAAAACATTTGAATCTTCGGTGGGGTCTCCTGAAACAAGATATCCGGCTATTCCAACATCTGTCATTTGGGAACTTTCAACTTCAATCCAGTAGTTTGAACCTTCCTTAGATACGACGCTAATGGTCAGAATTGCTTTGTTGCCTTGGTTGTCTTTCATTTCATATTTTGACCATTCTCCAACAACAGGGTTGTAAAGATGGTAAAATTGCGGAAAATATGAAGAAGCCAAAGAAACAAGGGAAACCGCAATCATTAAGACAAGCAACAATTTCTGTTTCATATTTTTTACTCCTAATTTCTCATTGAAATAATTGGAGGAGGGAACTGTCCTCCTCTTGAAACGAACCTCTTGGGTGAAATGGTTCTTATTTCCTGAACGGGAGCGTCTCCAAGCAAACCGCCGAAAGAGACAATTTCACCCGCTTTTTTGCCCCAAACAGGGATCACTCTAACTGCGGTGGTTTTATTGTTGATTATTCCTATGGAAAGTTCATCTGCGATGAAGCCAGCAATTATTTCTTCAGAAGTGTCTCCGGGGATAGCCACCATATCA
>JAAZNT010000134.1 GCA_012798145.1 Thermoanaerobaculaceae bacterium
CAGCATTAAAATGATAAGGGCTGGCGCAGACAAAGCGGTTTGCCCCGCTCACATCGGCGGATTGAGAATGGCTTCTGAATTGATTCGCCCTGCGGTAGTTGACTTCATTGACAAAATGATAAGAGAAAAAGATGGTAAATTGAGAGTTGAAGAGGCGTTGATAACATCCCAAAGCCCGATTTTTGGAAAGACGCTGATGGAAGCGCAAATCCCAAAGAAAAGCGGATGTGTAGTCGTCGCATTGAGAAGAGCGGATGGCAAATTTGAATTCAATCCCAAAGCCGATACGCTTTTGAACAACGGAGACGCAATTATCGTCATCGGAGAAATTGAAAAAATCAGAGAATTAAAAAAACTTGTTTCCTGAAATACATTCCTTGCTTTGATTTAATCCTCCAATTGATTTTTCTGTTCCAATAACTACTTAATAATCTGTAAGATACAGATTTTCGTGGATATTTTTTTGTTAGAAAATTTTTGAAATTTTTCAGGACATTTAACTTATTGATAATAAACAACTTAATTTCCACAAATCCTCTTCTTCACAAAAGTTGATCTTTTCAAAAGCTTACTTACCATTTCTATTTTGTTGATTTTCAAACACTTACCAATGTTGGCACAACTTGGCACGCCCTTTGCGATATGTAAAGTGTCCGGCGGAAAGGAGGCGATGAAAGAAAAAGTTGAGCCGGCGAAAGAGAAAAGAAAAAAGTTTGGTAAACAAAGTTTTGGAAATTAAAAATTTTGAGCCTTAAGAAGGCAGAAGGAGAGAAAGATGAAAGGATTAGTAAAGAAAGTCGGATTGGTTGTTTCAATGGTTTGTTTGGTTGCGGCACTTTTGGTTGCCTCTATCCCAGTGAGCGCTGACACCCCCCAGAGCGGAAACTCCTCAGCAAAATCACAAAGCGCTCCCAAAGCCCCCAGAGCGTCTAAGAAAGCTCTTCCTACTGGAAAAATCAACATCAACACCGCAGGGGAAAAAGAACTCCAGCAACTTCCAAAAGTTGGACCCGCGATGGCAAAAAGAATAATTGAATACAGAAACAGCGTAAAATCTTTCAAAAGCGTTGAAGAACTGAAAAATGTCAAGGGCATTGGCGACAAGACCTTTGAACAGATGAAGCCCTATGTGACTCTCTAAGAATTGGAAAAGATATTCGGGGGCGGTCATCCGCCCCCATTTTTTTTGAAAGGAGGAAAAAATGGCTTTAAAAATCAGAAAAAGAGAAGAAAGATTAAGAGAAGAAGGCGAAGAGGGATTCACTCTTGTTGAATCAATGGTCGCTTTGATAATTCTATCTGTTTTATTCATCATTTCAATAAGCGCCATAGCAGAGATAAAAGAAAAAAGCGTCGCTGAAACTCTTGTAAGAACATTTCAGTCGTTAACCTCAGAGGCAAGAGGAAGGAGTATAAGCGAAGGAGTAAATTTCGGAATTGTTTTCAAAGAGAATAACGGCGAAGTTCTTGCGACGCTTTACAAAGACGGAGATTTTGATGGAATAACAACTCAGGACATAAAAAACGGAATAGATAAAGCGGTCTCACAGCCCGAGATTCTTACAAAAGAAAGCGCAAGGATAGCCATTCCAGAAGGAGTCACAAAGGATCCTTCCAACAATAAACTGAACGGGGAAGACGCCATAAGATTTGGAAAGGGAAATGTTTTGACCTTCAGCCCAAAAGCGACCGCCACTCCCGGCACTTTATACATTTCAGAGGGATTTAAAGACGACGGATGGGCGATAAGAGTTGCTGGAATTGACGGGAGAATAAGGATTTACAGGTGCAAAAACAAGAGGTGGAGTGAATACGAAAGATGGTGAAAAAGGAGGAAAAAATGAACGGAACTCCATTTTTAGGAATAAAAGAACTGCCACTTGAAGAGAGGCCAAGAGAAAGAGCGATAACGAAAGGGCTTAACGCTCTTACAACCTGTGAGTTGATCGCAATACTTTTCAGAACAGGCAGAAAAGGGGTAAGTTCTGTTGAACTTGCAAAGCAGTTTTTCAAAGAAGCGGGTTCGTTAAGAGCGATGGCAGGAAAAAGCCCGAAAGAACTTTCCTCTATTTCCAAAATTGGACCTGTGAGGGCTATAACCCTTTCAGCGGCAATTGAACTGTCAAAAAGATTCTCCTATGAGAACCTGAAAGAATCTGAAAGGATAGAAGGCGCTCAAGACGCTTACGAATTTTTGAAGCCAAGATTGAGAGATTTACCTTATGAAGTTTTTGCAGCAATATTTTTAAATCAAAAACACTCAATAATTTCATTTTCAGAACTTTTCAGAGGCACAATAAACGGAAGCGCTGTTCATCCGAGAGAAGTCATAAAAGAAGCGCTAAAAGAAAACGCAGCCGCAATAATAATAGCCCATAACCACCCTTCCGGTAACACAACCCCGAGCGAAGAAGACATTCTCTTGACTGAAAAACTTGAACTTCTTCTATCACATCTTGATATCCGTCTTCTTGACCATATTGTTATCGGAGGAAACGGTTACTATTCATTCGCCCGAGAAGGACTTGTCCCCTCAAAAAAAGTAAGGATTTGATGTTAAACCCCGATTTGTCAAAAAAATCCTTAACCCTGCAAATATTGGGGGTAATTTTTCAAGAGTGGGGATTGCTTTTGCAAGAGTCGGGAGCGGTTCTGCAAGAGTTGGGGGCTTTTCTGCAAGAGTTGGGAGCGATTCTGCAAGAGTCGGGGGCTTTTCTGCAAGAGTTGGGAGTTTCTCTGCAACAGTTGGGAACGATTCTGCAAGAGTTGGGGGGTTCTCTGCAAGAGTTGAGGTTTCATCTATGAAACATGGGAAGCCTTCTGCAAGAGTCGGGGCGGGCTCTGCAAGAGTTGGGAACGATTCTGCAACAGTTGGGAACGATTCTGCAAGAGTTGGGAGCGATTCTGCAAGAGTTGGGAGCGATTCTGCA
>JAAZNT010000135.1 GCA_012798145.1 Thermoanaerobaculaceae bacterium
CTTTTGAGAATTGAAAAGCTTATTAAAGAATTTATTGCTTTTTTCCCCGAAAAAGAAATTTAAGAATTGATTTACGCTTTATTTTCCGATATTCATTCAAACCTTTTTGCGCTTGAAGCTGCTTTAAAAGAAATAAGAAAAAAAGGGGTTGAGAAGATACTTGTCGCCGGAGACATATGCGGAAAAGGACCCCAGCCCTTTGAGGTTCTTGAGGTTCTCAAATCTCTCAACTGCATAGCTGTAAAAGGGAACTCAGACATAAAATTCCTTTCTTCCAAATACTCAAAAGAGAACTTGACATTGAAAAAGAAGGAACTTTTAAATTGGCTTTCAACTCTTCCACTTATAAAGTTTGTCGATGAAAAAATTCTTTTATGCCACGGAAGCCCTCTGAAAGTTACAGATTACATCTATCCAACCATAACAAAAGAGGCGCTTTTGAAGAAAATTGAAGGGTTTGAGACTCCAAAAGCTGTTGCAACAGGACATTCACACCTTCCATTTGCAAAAAAATTTGGGGAAATCCTTGTTGTCAATGGCGGAAGCGTCGGCAAACCAATAGACGGAGATCCAAGAGGTTCATTCGCAATTTTTGAAATTGCCGGAAGAAAAGCAAAGGGAGAAATCTTCCGCTTTGATTATGACATTGAATCTTTTTCCTCTCTGTTGAAGAAAATGGATTACAGTAAAAAAACGATCCTTTCCTACAAAGAAGGCTTGAGAAATGGAAGAAGCCGTTAAAAATATCATAAAAAGCAAGGAAGAAGGAATTAAAATCGGGTTTGCACTTAAAAGTGAGTTGGGCAGAGGATTGACAATTAAGAAAATTTCTCCCAAAAAAAATAGTGTAAAAATCACTTTTTACGACACTCCCAAATTTGAACTTTTTAAAAACAACGCTTTCGCTTTTTGCAGAAAAGCGGGAAGAAGAGCATTTTTTTATTCAATATCTGAAAAGGGAAAAACGCCTCTTTTAAAAGATGAAAAATTTTTTGCTGAATTCTTCCCTTTTTTTGAAATTACAGCAAAAGCGGAAAAGGTTAAAATTTATTCTAAAAATATCCCTTATGAGGCAATTCTTTATTCGGATGTGGTTTTTTCAAATCCAATTTCTGAAAAAGAAAAAAATTTCAATGATTTTTTTGAATGCGAATTTCCAAAGGCAGATGAAATTTTTCATCCTTTTTTCAACTTGGACTCATTTTTCAAAGAGCGATTTTGGGGTGAATTCAGAGACCTTGAAATTCCCTACATTTTGAATGAGGAGAAACTCAACCTCAAAATTGATGAAAATGAGGCGGTTTTTTCTGCCCTTTTGAAATCAATAAGAAAGCAGACATACAAAATTCAGGGATTCCGCTATGGAGTCTTGAAGGATCTTCACCCAGAATATGTTCACGAAATGAGAGTCGCTTTTAGAAAAACAAGAAGCTATCTGAACACTTTTCCGGAGGTTTTGGGACCAAAAAGGTCAAGGTCAATTAGCATTTCTGCTTCATCTTTTGCCTTTGACCTCGGGGTTTTAAGAGACCTTGATGTTTTTCTTTCACATTTAAGTGATTTTTTTAAAGAAATTGAATGCCGCAACAAAGAAAATGAAATATTAAAAATTTTTGAAAGATTAAGAAAAGAAGAAACTGAAATAGTTCATAGGGTTCTAAATTCTTCAAAATTTGAAAAGTTTCTCGTTCGTCTTTTCAATTTCTCACAACCAAAAGAAAAGTCGAACGCTTTAGCCAAAAAGCCATTCAAAGAAAGCGGTTTCGAAAAACTTTCTCTTTTAAAATCAACAATTAAAAAAAGGATGAAAAAATACAAAAAAATCGGCTCTCCCGATTTGTTACACAGAGTAAGAATCTCTTTCAAGAAATTTAGATATCTTTTTGAAATTCTTGAGCCATTTTACGGCAGAGCCGCTACAAAAATGAAAGCAAAATTGTCGGAGATTCAGGATTCACTTGGCTTTCATCAAGATATGCAAATCGCTCAAAAACTGATTGAAGATGCTGCTGAACAAACAAAAGATAAGGACATTATCCTTGTTTTAGGCGCGCTTCTTCAAATTATAAAAAGGAAAGAAGAGAAAGAAACCAAAAAATTTGATAAAATTTACAGGGAGTTTGAAAAGATTTCAATTCCCTCTTTTATAGGAGGTCAAAATGAGAGTGGCGGTTCTTGGAGCAGGAAGAGTCGGAAACGCAATCGCAAGAGATCTTCATTCAGACAAAAACCTGAAAGTTGAAGTTTTTGACAATTCACAAAGGGCTCTTGATTTCCTTAAAGAAAAAGGAATAAAAACAAAGAAATGCGACTTGAATTCAAAAGCCGGAATTGAAAAGGCAGTAAAAGATGCAGACCTTGTTGTTGGCGCTCTTCCGGGATTTATGGGATTTCAATGCGTAAAAAATGTAATTTTCTGCAAAAAGGATATTGTTGATATTTCATTTTTTCCTGAAGACCCCTTCTTGCTTGAAGCAGAGACAAAAAGAAATAAAGTCACTTGCATTGTTGATGCTGGCATAGCCCCGGGGTGCAGCAATTTGATTGCGGGAAGGATGATGCAAATCCTTGATGAGATTGATTCAATGATGATTTATGTGGGAGGGCTTCCCGTTGAAAGAAAATGGCCCTACGAATACAAGGCACCTTTTTCTCCTATCGATGTCATAGAGGAATACACAAGACCCGCAAGAATTGTCAAAAACGGAAAAATCGTTGAGATGGAGGCGCTTTCTGAAAGCGAACTGATAAACTTTAACGGCATCGGAACGCTTGAAGCGTTTAACACAGATGGACTGCGAACACTTTTGAAAACTGTAAAAGCAAAAAATATGGCTGAAAAAACCTTAAGGTATTTAGGTCATATTGAAAAAATGAAAGTTTTAAGAGAGACGGGATTTTTCTCAAAAGAGAAAATTGAGGTGGATGGAAAACTTTTGCGCCCCCTTGACATTACGGCAAAACTTCTCTTCCCTCTTTGGAGTTTCAGCGAGGGAGAAGAAGACATAACTGTTTTGAGAATAGAAGTCAAGGGAAAAATAAACAAGAAAAACGCAACTTACAAATTTGAACTGTATGACAAGATGGACACAGAAAAAGGAATTTCATCAATGGCGAGAACAACAGGTTACACAGCAACAGCGATAGCAAGATTAGTTTTAAGCGGCAAATTCAAGGAAAAGGGAGTATTTCCGCCCGAACTTATCGGGTCAAACATAGATAACTACCTCTTTGTGATGAAGGAACTTGGGTTAAGAGGGGTGGTTTTTAAAGAAACCGCAAATTAAAAAGATAAAGGGGCGCGAAAGCGCCCCAATTTTTTATTCGCCGTCGTCGCCGATCGCTTCTGTGGGGCAGGAGCCCTTTGCATCTTCTGCAAGCTGATTCTCTTCCGCTGAAGCGGGCTGTTTCTTAACATAAGCGTGGGTTGCGTCATCATTCATCGCGAAAATATCAGGCGCGATTGAAACGCAAGAATCGCAAGCGATACAATTTTCATCAACATACCATTTTCCCGAAGCATTCTCTGAAACTTTCAAACTCTTGTCTGCCATTAAATCCTCCTTAAATAAATTCTTTCCTCTTTGGGAAAGAAAGATAATATAACCTCGCAAATCAAAGTTGTCAAGTGGAGGCAACGGCTGTTGACAGAATACATCTTTTAATCTATTATTGTTGACGGGAGGAAACTAAGACGAGCATTGTTTTGCAGGGTTAAATGAAAAAATATATATTGGCTATTTACGACAAAGAAATACCGAAACTTCCTTTGCCTCCAAGATGGGAATTGCTTCAAATAGAAGATTTCTCAAAAGGATTAAAGCAAATATCCGCCTACTGTCCCTACCTACTTTTAGTCAAAAACAGCATTAAAGCAGAAAAAGCGACAGAGTTTTTAAAAGAAGTGGGCAAAAGATTTGGAGTAATCCCGCCTTCCGTAATTCTTGATCTCCAAAACGAAGACGAAATAAAAGAAGATGAAAAATTATCTTTGGGAATAATCGCCGGTTTTAAAGAAGAGACAAGTTTCAAGACAATTATGAGGGAAATAGAGCACTATATGAAAGAACCACCTCTCCCAAGAATGACAATTTTGGAATTTCTTGCAAGCGCGATGGTTGACAGAAGCAGTGGAATCTATGAGTTCAGAATTTCTTCCTCGCCATTCAGGATTGTTCTAAGAGAAGGAAGAATTGAGGCGATAATCGACGAGGTTTTCAGAACGACCTACCGTGACCTTCTTTCTCAGGGAGGGCTTCAACTCCCCCCTCCTGAAAAAGATATTGCAATTGATATATCAAAAATTGATTCAGCTGCTTTTGACCAGAGAGAAAAAATTAAGTCAATAAAAGAGTTTGCAATTGAAAAAGTAATTTCAGGTCTTCCTCTTGACCTTAATTACAAATTCACAAAAGCATCCGAGGAACATTTATGGGGAAACAGCATCGGAATTGAAAGCTGTCTTCTTTTGAGGAAAATAATTGACAAGATTCCTTTAACCCAAATAGAAGTTTTAAAAAAATGTTCTTTCAGGAAGGCGTCAGTTACAGAAGATTTTGTAAAATGCATCCCCCTTCGTCCGGAAGAGGGCTACTTCCTCCATATCCTTGACAAGGAGCTTTCTTTCAATGAGATAAAAAACATCCTTGGGATTGCTGAATCAACATTATTAAAAAATGTTTATCTTCTTTTTCTTTTCGGTTTTGTGGCCACCAATCCGAGTGGGGGAATTCCTCCAAGAATTCAACATTTAAAAGACGAAGTAGCTTCAAAAGAGAGATTGATTTTTTCTCAATCCCTTTCTATTGAGCAGTTCAGTCAGACTTTGCAAATCCCCGGATTGAGCCCCTACAAGGTTCTTGGAATTGACGAAAAAGCGACGCTTGTTGAAGCGGTTGAATCCTTCAGAAATCTTGAGCACCTTTTCAGGCCCGAAGAACTGGATCCTTCCGTCCAAAAGAAATTTTCTAAACATCTGACATTAATAAGAAGCAAGTTGACTGAAGCGATACTTTTACTTGAATCATTTCATTTTAATGGAAAACAGAAACAGCAGGATTCTACCGCTTCAAAAACGGGACAGACAGAAAGAAGCGGAAGCGAAAAGACCGAAGTTCAAAAGACAGAAGAAAGCAGAAAGAAGGAAGCAGAGCGTCTTTTATTGGCAGCAAAAGAATATTTAGAAAATGACCATATTTACGAAGCAGGACAGTATTTAAAAACTGCACTCATTTATGACCCATTTTCCGCTCCCTGCAGGCACCTTTTGGCTATGACATATTTGAAGATGAAAGACTTGAGGTCAAAATATATGGCAGAAAGAGAATTGAAAATCGCCATTGAAAATGACCCTTGGAACACAAAATACATTCTTGACCTTGCCAAACTTTATCTTGAAGTTGATATGCCAAATAGAGCAAAAGCGCTTCTTGAACAGGCTCAAAGAATAGACCCAAACGACCCTGAAATAAAAGTTGTAAAAGACCTTCTCAAAAAAGCAAACTGATTTCTGCCGTTTGAATTATTCCTTCAAATTTTTGTTTTATTCTAAAGGAGTTGTAAATGAAGCAGTCCTCATTTTTAAAGAAAATTTCCTCTTATCAGAAAAAGGAGATAACGGAACATCTCATTTATAAAAAACTTGCCCTTAAGCAGAAAAATGAAAACAACAAGAAAATTCTTGAGAGAATTTCAAAAGACGAATTGAGGCATTACAAGGTTTGGAAAGATTTCACCAAAAAAGAGTTCAAACCGTCGTTGACAAAAGTTCTTTTTTTCTTGTTAATTTGCAAGATATTTGGACTCACATTCGGCATAAAACTTCTCGAAAAAGGCGAAGAGGAAGCAGAAAAACAATACAGGACAATAATTGAACATTTCCCGCAAGCAGAAAAAATTATGAAGGAGGAGAACGAGCACGAGGAAGAACTAATAAAATTGATTGACGAGGATAGGTTGAGATATGTTGGCTCAATAGTTTTGGGGTTGAACGACGCCCTTGTTGAACTTACAGGAAGTCTTGCAGGTTTGACCTTCGCCCTTCAAAAATCTTCGCTTGTGGCAGTTTCTGGACTTATTGTCGGGATTTCCGCGTCTCTCTCTATGTCCGCCTCTGAATATCTTTCAACAAAAGCGGAAGAGGGAGAAAGAAGCCCCCTCAAAGCGTCAATCTACACCGGTTTGGCTTATGTTATAACAGTTTTCCTTCTTGTTTTTCCATTCTTCTTAATTTCAAATCCTTTTATTGCTCTTTCATTTTCAATTTTATTTGCGGTTTTTGTAATCGCTTTTTTCAATTTTTATCTCACCGTCGCAAAAGACAAACCTTTTTTCAAGCCTTTTCTTGAAATGATTTTGATAAGTTTATCTGTCGCGGCAGTCAGTTTTGTTATTGGTTATTTCGCCAGAATAATAATTGGCGTTGAGATTTGATTCCCTAAACTTTATCTACCCTTATCCTTTTCTTTTTTTCCACATATCAAGCCATTCTTTGATTTTCTTTTCGTAGCCGGTTTCTTTTGGGAAATAATATTTTCTTCCTTTTAATTCCAGCGGAAGGCACTCCATATTGGCTATCCCCTTTTCCTCGTCGTGTGCGTAAATGTAATCTTTGCCATAACCCAACTCCTCCATCAACTTTGTCGGTGCGTTTCTCAAATGAAGTGGGACGGGAAATCTCTTTCCCTTTTTTAGATCGCTTTTGACTTCCGAAGCAGCAATATAAAGAGAGTTCGATTTGGGGCAGGCGCAAAGAAAGACAACTGTCTGGGCAAGCGCAAGATCGCACTCCGGCATACCCAAAAAGTCAACCGCCTCTTTTGCTGAGAGAGCCAACCTTAAGGCAACCGGGTCTGCGTTTCCTACATCTTCAATAGCGACCCTTACAAGTCTTCTTGCTATGTATAAAGGGTCTTCCCCTCCTTCAAGCATTCTGTAAAGATAATATAATGCTGCGTCGGGGTCGGAGTTTCTTATTGATTTGTGCATTGCGCTTATTAAATTGTAATGCTCCTCGCCGCTTCTGTCATAAACAATTTTACTTTTAGAAAGCCATTTTACAACAGATTCGGGATCTCTTCTCCTGTTTTTCGGATAGTGTAAAATATATGATTCAAGGGCATTTAAGGCAAATCTTGCATCTCCAGAAGATATTTCGGCAAAAGTTTCAAGCAATTTGTCTTCAACTTTTTCCTCAATAGATTCCTTTATTTTTTCATCTTTTTCAAGCGCATTTATTAGGATTTTTTTTATTGATTCTTTTGAAAGGGGAGGGATCACTACAACCTGACATCTGCTTAAAAGCGCTTCCGTAAGGTGAAAAGAAGGATTTTCAGTTGTCGTTCCAAGCAAAACAACAGAACCTTCCTCAAGGTACGGCAGAAAAGCGTCCTGCTGCGCCCTGTTGTATCTATGGATTTCATCAATAAAAAGCAAGGTGCTTTTTCCACCTTCTTCCCAATCTCTTTTGGCTTTTCCCATAACCTCTTTCACTTCTTTTATTGAAGAAAGGCCTGCCGAAATTGAAGAAAAATGGTTTTTCGTCTTCTTAGAGATTATTCTCGCTATGGTGGTTTTTCCGCTTCCCGCGGGCCCCCAAAGAATTGAAGAAGACAGCGAATCTTTCCTTATTTGAGAACCAAAGGGAGTGTTTTCTCCCACAATGGACTCAAGCCCTACAAGGTCTTCAAAATTAAAAGGCCTGACCCTCTCTGAAAGAGGGGCAGGCCCTTTGGACTTGCCAAAAAGTTCTGTCATTTGGAAAAAGTTTTATTTCTCCTCATCTTTTGTTTCAGCAGTTTGTTCTGTCGCTTCGCTTTTTTCCTCTTTAGCATTTGATTCGGAACTATCCTGCGAAGCAGTTTCTTTTGTCTCTTTTGGGCTTTCTTCTGTGATTTCCGCTTTTTGTTCCGCTGGAGTTTCTGTTTTTTCTTTTTTCTTTGTCTTTTTCTTTGTCTTGTCTTCAAATTTCGGCTCTCTGCCGACAAGTTCAATTATCGCCTCTTCGGCGTTGTCGCCTTTTCTAAAGCCAGCCTTTATGATTCTTGTGTATCCTCCGGGCCTTTGGGCATTTAGTGGTCCAATTGTGGCAAAAAGTTTTTTTAGCGCTTCAGGATCAGAAATATCTTTGGCTGCGATTCTCCTTGCGTGGAGAGTGTCTTTTTTGGCAAGCGTTATGAGTTTTTCAACAAATCTTCTCAACTCCTTCGCCTTGGCAACCGTAGTTTTAATCCTGTCTTTTTTAATCAAACTGATCGCTTGATTTCTCAAAAGAGCAATTCTGTGTTCGGTAGTCCTTCCAAGTTTTCTGTGGTCGATATTATGGCGCATTTTAAACCTCTTAAACTTTCATTCCAAGCGTAAGATTCAAATTTTCAAGAAATTCGTTTATTTCGGTAAGGGCTTTCTGTCCTATGTTTCTGCCTTTCATAATGTCGTTTTCTGTTAGTTTGACAAGGTCTTTAACCGTTTTTACTCCCAATTCTTCAAGAGCGTTTTGAACTCTTTTGCTTAAATCTTGTTCCGCTATTTTGAGAGATAAAACTTTGCTCAAATCTGTTTTAATCTTTTTTGGCTTTGGAGCAGGCTCTTGAGACTTTTCATCAACTGCGTTCTCTTCATTTATCTTCCCAAAAAGGGAAAGGTGTTCAGAGAGAAGTTCTGACGCTTTTTTCAATGCTTCTTGGGGATGGATCGTTCCATTTGTCCAAATCTCCAACTTTAATCTGTCGTAGTCTGTCAACTCTCCCACCCTTGTTTGTGTAACTTCAAAATTGACTTTGGTGACGGGGTTGTAGATGGCGTCAATAGGAACGAAGAGCGGGTCATCTGTTTTGTTAAGTTCTGAAGGGACATAACCTCTTCCTTTGTTGACGATCATTTTCATATCAAGAGAACCCTCTTCGTTGACGGTCGCTATGTGTAGGTCATTGTTGACAATTTCAATGTTTGAATCGTGCTGAATATCTCCCGCCTTTACATTTGCAGGCCCCTTCACTTTGAGTTTTATAATCTGGGGCTCATCGCTGTGGTTTATCAAATGGATTCCTTTTATGTTCAAGATGATGTCTGTAACATCCTCCTTTACACCGGAAATGGAGGTGAACTCGTGGAGAACCCCATTGATTTGCACCGCAGTTACAGCGCTTCCTTCAATGGAAGAAAGAAGAACCCTTCTTAAAGCGTTTCCTAAGGTTGTCCCCCATCCTCTTTCAAGCGGTTGCAACACAAACTCTCCGTAAGTATTGGCAAGGGTCTTTATATTGCACTCAACAGCATCAGGTTTAATAAATGGCTGTGTCATCGGCGTTCCTTTCCTTGAATTAAAAAATTCAATTACTTAGAGTAAAGTTCAACAATAAGCTGTTCGTTAATCGGATAGAGTATGTCGCTTCTTTTTGGCTCTCTTAAAACTCTTCCTTTGAAACTCTCTGAATCAAGTTCAAGCCATTCTGGAACTCCTCTGCCTTTCGCCGAACCTATCGCCTGTTCCACAAAAGGATTCTTTGCCGCTTTTGGAGTAACAGTAATTTCATCCGCGGGCTTTACCTGATAGTTCGGGACATCCACTTTTCTACCGTTGACGAGGACTGATCCGTGTGAAACAAGTTGCCTCGCCTGCGGGCGGGAAGTTGCAAAGCCAAGTCTGTAAACTACATTGTCAAGTCTTCTTTCCAAAAGGGTCAAAAGAATTTCACCAGTGATTCCTTTCTTTAAAGACGCCTTCTTGAAATAGTTTCTAAACTGTCTTTCAAGAATCCCGTAAATTCTTTTCACTTTCTGTTTTTCTCTGAGTTGCGCTCCGTAGCCAATTACTCTGCCTCTTCTTTTTCCGTGCTGCCCCGGCGGAACATTTCTTTTTTCAAGAGCGCACTTTTCTTTAAAGCACCTGTCTCCCTTTAGGAAAAGTTTCTCGCCTTCTCGGCGGCATAGACGACATACTGATTGGTGATATCTTGCCAAGTGAACCTCCTTTTACTTATACTCTTCTTCTTTTTGGGGGACGGCATCCGTTATGGGGTATAGGGGTGATGTCCCTGAGCGATCTAATCTTTATTCCCGTCGCCTGAATAGCTCTAATAGCCGATTCTCTTCCGCTTCCCGGTCCTTGAATGTAAATATCCGCCTCTCTCAAGCCGTTCTCAATCGCCTTGTCTGCTGCATTTTTCGCTGCAACCTGAGCGGCAAAGGGCGTTCCCTTTTTTGTCCCCTTAAAGCCGGAGCCGCCAGCAGTAGCCCAGCAAATTGTTCCGCCTTCAAGGTCGGTAACCGTCACTATCGTGTTATTGAAAGATGCGCTGATATAAATTCTACCCTGAGGGATATTTTTCTTTTCTTTTTTTGGCGCTCTTTTTGCTGAAGGTTTTGCCATTTTATCTCCTTCCTTCCATTACTTAGTCACTTTTTTCTTGCCCGCAATCGCTCTTCTTGGGCCTTTATGGGTTCTTGCGTTTGTGTGAGTCCTTTGGCCTCTAACGGGAAGTCCAGCCTTGTGCCTTAAGCCGCGGTAGCACTGAATATCCATAAGACGTCTTATGTCAATTTGAATTTTTTTTCTTAAATCGCCTTCAACTTCTCCGCCTTCCTGAATGGCTTTTCTTATTTTACTGACCTGATCTTCTGTAAGGTCTTTTACTCTTATGTTCGGGTCAACTTCGTCAATTTTAAGAATCTCGTTCGCCTTCGCTCTGCCTATGCCAAAAATGTAGGTCAGACCGATTTCAATTCTTTTGTTGAGCGGTAAATCAACACCAGCAATTCTCGCCACTTTTACACCTCCCTAACCTTGACGCTGCTTGTGCTTAGGGTTTTCACAGATCACCCTAATCACGCCTTTTCTTTTGATTATTTTGCATTTTGGACAGATCTTTTTAACAGACGCTCTTACTTTCATTTTAGACTCCGTTAATTTTTAAACCTATAAACAATTCTTCCCCTATTCAAATCATAGGGCGACATTTCAACCAAAATTTGATCTCCCGGCAATATCCTTATGTAGTTCTTGCGCATTTTTCCAGAAATGTGGGCTAAAACCCTATGCCCGTTCTCAAGTTCCACTCTGAACATTGCGTTGGGCAGGGCTTCTTTGACAACCGCTTTCATCTGGATCACATCATCTTTGCTCATAAATCAGAAACTCCCAAAATCACCGGACCGTTTTCGGTAACAGCAACGCTGTATTCAAAATGAGCTGATTTCTTTCCGTCTTTGGTCCTGACGGTCCATCCGTCTTTTTCTACGACGACATCGCTCTTTCCTGCGTTTACCATTGGCTCTATCGCTAAAACCATTCCGCATTTAATCGGATAGGTTGGCTTTTCCGCAAAGAAATTTGGAACCTGCGGCTCTTCGTGAAGATTTTTTCCAATTCCATGCCCAACATAATCTCTGACAACTGAAAACCCGTTTTTCTCAACATAGTTTTGAACCGCTGTTGAAATATCAGAAACTTTTGCCCCTTCTCTTGCCTCTTTAATCCCAAGAGAAAGGGATTCCTTTGTAACACTTATAAGTTTCTTATCTTCTTCCGCGATTTTTCCCACAGGACAGGTTCTTGCCGCGTCGCCGTAATATCCTTGATAAAGAACTCCAAAATCAAGAGAAACAATGTCTCCCTCTTTCAGTTTTTTTTCTGAGGGGATTCCGTGAACCACTTCGTCATTAACTGAAACGCATAAGGAGGCGGGATAGCCATGGTAATTTTTAAAGGCGGGAATTCCTCCCTCTTTTATTGTTATTTCTTCGGAAATTTCGTCAAGTTCTTTAGTCTTCATTCCCGGCTTAATGCTCTCCTCAAGAACATCAAGAACTTTCAGGACTATTTTGTTAGCCCTGTTCATAATTTCAATTTCTTTCTTGCTCTTAAGGAAAATCAATTCAATTTCTCCAAAACTTCTTCCAATATTTTTTCTGGAGTTCCATTTCCATTTACTTTTAAAAGTTTATTAAATTTTTCAAAAAAATATATCACTGGTTCTGTTTTTTGATGATAAACCAAAAGTCTTTGACGGACGGTTTCTTCCTTGTCATCATCCCTCAAAACAAGTTGGTAGCCGCAGTTATCGCAAATAGCGTCCTTCTTTGGAGGATTGCTTACCAAATTGTAAACCATTCCGCAGTTGGGACAGGATCTTCTATTTTTGAGTCTTTGCACTATCTCGTCATCGGAGACAGAAATCTCGAGCGCAACAACATCGTCAAAAATGTTTTTTTCCGAAAGAATCGCTTTCAGGGTTTCAGATTGACTTAAATTCCTCGGATACCCGTCAAGCAAAAACCCTTTATCGCAATCCCTTTCATTCAACCTTTCTTTAATTATTTGCTCTAAAAGAGAATCAGAAACAAGTTCCCCTTTTTCCATAACTTGTTTTACTTCCCTTGACAAAGGAGTGTCTTTTTTTACAGATTCCCTCAATATATCCCCTGTTGATATGTGGGGGATATCAAGTTTCTCTGAAATCATTTTGGCTTGAGTTCCCTTTCCCGCTCCGGGCGGTCCTAAGAGAACTATAAACCTTTTACTCATCCTCTTCTGCCTCTTATCCTCGTTCTTTTTGAGAATCCTTCGTAATGGCGCATAATCAATTGAGATTCAACCTGCTGAATGGTGTCCATCGCAACACCTACTACGATGAGCAGTGATGTTCCGCCAAAATAAAACTGAACTTTAAATCCGCTCAAAATCCAATCAAGGTGCATAGTCTTAAAAGAAGATTCTATAAAACTGCCGATCCCCCAAAGGTGGTGGAGCGGTAAACCGCTCATCAGTATTACAGGCAAAATAGCAACAATTATCAGGTAAAGACATCCTGCAAAAATAAGTTTAGTAAGAGTTTTGTAAAGATATTCAGCAGTGTTTTTGCCGGGTCTTATTCCCGGTATAAACCCGCCATATTTTTTTAGATTATCGGCAAGTTCGTCCGGGTTAAAGACTATGCTCATATAGAAGTATGTAAAAATGACAATCAAAACAGCGTAAAGGAAAAGATAAGTTAGCGTCCCATAACTCAAATATTCAGATAAGATTCTGACAGCAGCAAATTTCTCAAGGGCTGGAAGTTTAAGGAATGTTGCCGGAAGTCC